>NZ_JAPSIW010000003.1 GCF_031178505.1 Streptomyces sp.
GCAACGGCACCCCGGTCGAGACCGCCTCCTCCTACCTCCCGTGGGACGTCGTCAAGGACATCCCCGAGCTGTTCGCCGAGAACCCCGGCGGCGGTGGCATCTACGCCCGACTCGAAGACCACGGGCACGAGTTCGCTGAGTTCGTCGAGACGCTGCAAGCACGGCCGGCCTCTAAGGCGGAAGCCACCGAACTGGCTCTCAGCCCAGGCGCCCCGGTCGTTCACCTGATCCGGGAAGCCCGCACCACGGCCGGGCTCGTCGTCGAGGTCTGCGACACCCTCATGGCCGCTGACCAGTTCGTTTTCGAGTACCGGATCCCAGCAGCCGACTGACGACCGCTCAACTCCTCACAGCCCGTCGCGAGTTCTCTGTCGCGGCGGGTTGACTCATGTATAGGAGTGATGCACTCTTCTTCATGTCACTCATATACATGAGTGACGGAGTCCAGCCTCTATAGAGGAGTGATCCGCTGTGCGTCAGATCCCCGTCGACACCTCCGCCGCGACCGTGATGGTCGCCAAGACTCCGGAGCCGAAGGTGAAGGACCGCCGGACCGGTGAGCTGGCCGTCGACGCCGAGACCGGTGCCAAGCTCATGACCGTGAACGTGATGTTCGCGGCCAACGACGAAGTCGAGATTCTGTCCGTGACGGTCCCGGAGACCGGTATCTCCGGTGAGCTGGCCATGGGTACCCCGGTCGCGCTGACGGGTCTGATCGCCCGGCCGTGGGAGAACGAGTTCAACGGCCAGAAGCGGCACGGCATCGCGTTCCGGGCGGTCGCTGTCACGTCGCTGGCCGCTGCGGGCTCGAAGGCTGCCTGATCATGACGTGGTTCATGGTCGCTGTGGTTGTGGTCGTCGCTGCTGCGGGTCTCCTGCGGTGGCGGCGCCCCGCCTGGTACTGGCTCACCTTCGGGGCCCTGGTCGCGACGGTGCGGGTCCTGGTCCGCTACGCCTCGGTCATGGAAGCGTGCGGGCTGACGGTCCCGCCCTCACGCTGGCGGCTGGCTCTGGCCCGGATGGCGAATCGGCCGGCGCCTGAGTCCCGGCCACCGCGCATCTTGCGGTTACGGTTCACCCGTACCGGCCTGGTCCTGCGGCTCAAGCTCCGGCCGGGACAGGATGCCTTCGACGTGGCTGCCGCTACCGACCGGCTCCGCCACTCCTTCGGCGTCTACGGCGTCACCTCCCGCGAGCTGCGCTCGGGCGTGGTCGAGGTGCGGATGACCGGCTACGACGTCCTCCAGCGGGTGCAGATGCCCGCCATGGCCGAGACGCGGCCGATGCGCATCCCTGTGGCGCTGCGGGAGGACGGTGCGGTGCACTACCGCGACTACCGTGCCGTCCCGCACGGCCTGACCCTGGGGGCCACGGAGTCCGGGAAGTCCGTCTACCAGCGCAATCTGGTCGCCGGGCTCGCTCCGCACCATGTTGCCCTGGTCGGCATCGACTGCAAGCAAGGCGTGGAACTGTTCCCGCTGGCCCGCCGGTTCTCCGCGCTCGCCGACAACCCCGACACCGCCCTCGATCTCCTCGAAGCGCTCGTCGGACACATGGAGGACGTCTACCAGCTCATCCGGGCCGAGCAGCGCATCAGCGTCGCCGTGCCGGATGCGGAGATCGCCGCCGATATCTGGGACCTGCGCGAGGATCTGCGGCCGGTGCCGGTCGTGGTCCTGGTCGACGAGGTCGCCGAACTCGCCCTCTTCGCGAGCAAGGAGGAGGAGAAGCGCCGCGACCGCATCATCACGGCGCTGGTACGTCTCGCTCAGCTCGGCCGTGCCGCCGGCATCTACCTCGAAATCTGCGGGCAGCGCTTCGGCTCCGAACTCGGCAAGGGCATCACCATGCTCCGTGCCCAGCTCACCGGCCGTACCGCCCACCGCGTCAACGACGAAACGTCCGCGAACATGGCCTTCGGCGACGTGTCACCCGACGCCGTCCTGGCCGCCATCCAGATCCCCACCGACACCCCCGGCGTCGCCGTCACCGGTGACTCGACCGGCGGCTGGGCTCGCATCCGCGCCCCGCACACCACGCTGCGTGAGGCCGTGAACATCTGCAACAAGCACGCCGACCGCACCCCCGACGTGCCCGCGCTGGCCGCCTTCCGGCCTGCCCTCGCTCCGCTGCCCAAGGCCCGGGTGCCGCTGTCCAAGACAGCCCCCGCCACCGCCTGACCGTCCCGCATTCACGGTCGGCGCGACCGCCCTTCGCGCCAGGTCCCTACCCCTCCCATGCCTGACGACAGGAAGGAGCTGTGATGGCCCGCCCCGCTCTCCGCATCGACGCCGTGCTCGTCCAGGCCGTCATCGCCGGGGCACTGTCCTTCGCCCACCTTCACGACCTGGCCGCCGCTGCCGGACAGGACGGCTGGAAAGCCTGGGCCTACCCCGTCTCGGTGGACCTGCTCCTGGTCGCCGCGTGGCGACGGCTGCGCACCGACGGACCGTCCCGGCTGGCCTGGTGCTGGTTCGTCATCGCCCTGGTCGCCTCGCTCGGCGCCAACGTCGCCACCGCCGGACTCCTCGACCTGAACGACGTCCCGGCCTGGCTGCGCATCCTCGTCGCCGCCTGGCCTGCCCTGGCCTTCATGGGCGGCACCCTCCTCGCCCACACCGCCGCCCACCACGAGCCGGAAGCGCCGGCACCCACCCCACCGGCGCCCGAACCCCCGGGCTTCGCGGACGATCACGACCTCGTGCGCATGGACGACACGGAGGAGCCCCCGGAACTCCCTGCGCCCGAACCCGAGCAGGCCCCGGCTCCGCCCGCGGTTCCCGCTCCGTCGGTCCCGGCCGCGCTGGTCGACCACGCCCGCAAGGTCGCCGCCGACCACGAACACCGCACCGGCAGCCCTATCGACACCGACACCCTCCGCACCCGCCTCGGCGTCCCGCCCCAGCTCGCAGACGCCATCGCCGCCCAGCTCGCCTGACCCGAAAGGAGAACGACGCCTCATGCCTGCCCGTGACCACTTCCACTCCGTGATGCGGATCGGCCCGGTGCAGATCGGCACCCACCGCGACCGCTACGGCCGGACCAAGCACGCCGCCGTGTGCACCAACGACCGCTGTGGCTGGTCCGCCGACTACACCGCTCAGTCTGCCGCACAGCTCGCCGCCCGCACCCACCGCTGCAAGGTCAGCTAGGAGGCCACCCGTGGACGTCCCGCTCTGGTTCGCCCTGCTCTGCGTCGGAGTCCTCGGCATCAAGCTCATCCGCCCGCCCTGGTGGCTCATCGCCGTACTCCTCCTCGGCGGCTACCTCCTCGCCGACAGCCTCCTCGCCCCCGTCATCGACACCGCCGTCAAGTAAGGAGATCCGCCCATGTTCCGGCCCAAGCACCCGACCATGCCCCAGCCCACCGGCACGGTCACCCCGCCCGCCGTCGTCGAGCCGACGACCATCACGCCCGGCACCCCGGCCCCGCCGCCGGCCCCCACGGCCCCGGCTCCTCCGTCGCGCCCGGTCGTCCAGCTCACCCCGGGCACCGCGCTCGCCCTCGTCGGCGGCGGCACCGCCGTCGTCCTGGTCGTCGGCGCCGTCCTGGTCTCCATGCTCCTCGCGGTCGCCGTCACCGCCGCCTCGCTGGCCATCTGCGCCCTGGTCATCCGCTCACTCGTCAACGCCCAGCACCGCCGCTGAACGGATCACCGGGGCGACGCACAAGCCGCCAAGCACGCCGCCGCCCCCGGGCTGACCGTCCCGCCAAACCAACCGCCATCGCCAAAGGGAGAACACCGTGGACCCGCAGACAGCCGCGACCCTCCTGCCGTTACTCGGCTGGGCACTGCACGGAAGCGTCCTCACCCGCCGCCTCGCCTCCGCCCGCCGCGACCCCCTGACCGGCCTGCACACCCGCGCCGGATGGACCGCCCGCGCCGAACACTGCATCCGCCGCCACCCCCGCGCGGCCGTGCTCCTGGTCGACCTCGACCACTTCAAGACCCTCAACGACACCCACGGCCACGCCGCCGGAGACGCCGCCCTCATCTCCACCGCCCACCGGCTGAGCAGCTGGTGCGGACGCCACGGAACCGCCGGCCGACTCGGCGGAGACGAATTCGTCGCCGTCATCCGCGACCTGGACGCCGTCGACCTCGACGCCCTCACCACCGCACTCCACCAGCCCACGAACTACGAGGGCTCGGCCCTGCCGCTGGCCGCCTCGGTCGGTGTCTGCCGCCTCGTCGAGCTGCCGGTGCCCGCACTCACCGATGCCCTCGCCGCCGCCGACGCGGCCATGTACACCGCCAAGGGCCGCAGCCGCCGGGGCTCGCACACCGCTCGCTGACCGGCCACCGGGTGGCGCACAAGCCGCCAAGCACGCCGCCACCCGGGGCCGTCCCTTCCAACCGCAATCGAAAGGAACCACCATCATGGCCCACCACACCCCGCCCCGGCCGAGGATCTGCCCGGCCTGCGACGGCTTCGCCTCCGTCCACATCACCACCGGCGGCCGCAACGCCCGCGGCCACCTCCGCACCATCACCGCCCACTGCCCGACCTGCCACGGCACCGGCACCACCACCCGCCACACGCGGGAGGGCGCCCGTGCCTGACACCCTGCTCGACCCGACCACCCTCGGCGACCTGCTGAGGGTGGCTTCGGCCCCTGACTACGCCCGCTGGGAAGCGCGGTGCCCTGCACTTCCATGCCGTGATCAGGCTCGATGGACCGGAGGGGCCCGACACCACGCCACCGGCCTGGGCGACCGTCGATCTCCTCGCCGACGCGATCCGCGCCGCCGCCGCGCACTCCTACACCTCCGTCTCGGCCCCGGCCGCCGAGGACCAACCGGCACGCACCTTCCGTTGGGGCACACAGCTCGACGTACGGCCCGTGAAGGCGTTCGGAGACGGTTCCGACATCACTGAACAAGCCGTCGCCTCCTACGTCGCCAAGTACGCCACCAAAGCCGCCGAGACCACCGGCACCCTCGACCGCCGCATCGGCGAACTTTCCGAACTCGACCGACACGACGTCCCCGACCACACTCGCCGCCTGGTCGAAGCCTGCAACATGCTCGACCCCCTGTACCCCGAACGCCGCCTGTGGGCCTGGGCTCACATGCTCGGCTTCCGAGGTCACTTCTCCTCGAAGTCCCGGCAGTACTCGACCACCCTCGGCGCCCTCCGCCAGGCACGCGCCGACTACCGCGCCGCGCAGGAACACGCCGCCCTCGTCCTGGACGACCGCGAACCGGACACCGTCCTTGTCCTCGCCGACTGGCAGTACGCCGGACACGGCCGCACCCCCGGCGAATCCGTCCTCGCCGCCACCATCGCCCGCAACCTCCAGCTCAACCGCGAGACAGCTCGTGAAGCCGTACGCGACCAACTCGACCAGGAAGGAGTCGCAGCATGACCACCGTCACTCCAGAACTGCTGACCGTGCCGGAAGTCATGGCGCGGCTGAAAGTCGGACGCAGCAAGGTCTACGACCTCATCCGCACCCGTCGTCTCGCCTCCCTCAAGATCGACGGGGCGCGTCGAGTGCCCGCCGACGCCGTACGGGACTTCATTCAGTGCCAGTTGGGAGAGGCCATCTGATGGCCAAGCGACGTAGCCGGGGTGACGGCGGCCTCCACTGGGACGAGAAGAGACAGCGTTGGATCGCCACGGCGAACCTCGGCTTCGATCCGAGCGGTAAGCGGATCGTCAAACGGGGGAGTGGCAAGACCAAGACGGAAGCCAAGAACAAGCTCAAAGAGGTTCTGCGCGACCACGAAGACGGTCTCGCGATCGCACCCACGGGGTACACCGTCGCCGACGCGGTGAATGACTGGCTTGCGTACGGTCTTGCGGGCCGTGATCAGCGCACCGTCGAGAACTGCACCAACCTGAGCAGGAAGCACGTCATACCGGGGCTGGGTGCCCGGAAGCTGCGTGACCTCAGCGCAGAGGACGTCGACCGTTGGCTGGTCACCAAGGCTCAAACTCTGAGCACGCGCAGCCTTCAGGCGGTCCACTCCTGCCTGAACCGGGCGGTCAAGCGGGCCATGGCGCGGGACAAGGTGAAGCGCAACGTGGTGGAGCTGTGCTCCGTGCCCCAGGGCCAGCCTGGCCGGCCGTCCAAGGCGCTCAGCTTCGCCCAGGCCGAGGCGGTGCTGAAGGCTGCCGAGGGCACCTCGATGCACGCCTATATCGTCGTTGCCCTGCTGACCGGTGCGCGTACCGAGGAACTACGGGCGCTGACCTGGGACCACGTCTTCCTCAAGGGAAATCCGGACGCCGACCCGCCACAGCCTCCGCACCTCGCCGTCTGGCGCTCGGTTCGGCGTGGTGGAGACACGAAGACCCGGAAGTCTCGGCGAACCCTCGCCCTGCCGGCGCGTTGCGTGGAAGTCCTCTGGCAGCACTTCGAGGACCAGGGTTGGGAACGGCTCGCCGCTGGTGATAAGTGGGCGGAACACGGGCTCGTCTTCTCGTCGGCTGTGGGCAAGCCGCTCGATGCCACGAACGTCCGGCGCGCTTTCCGCCAGGCGCTCAAGGAAGCTGAGGGCATCAACGCCGACGAGTGGACCCCTCGGGAGCTGCGGCACAGTTTCGTGTCGCTGCTCTCCGACCGTGGCGTCCCGTTGGAGGAGATCTCTCGCCTGGTCGGCCACTCCGGTACGGCCGTGACTGAGGAGGTCTACCGGAAGCAGATCCGGCCCGTGATTCAGACCGGCGCCGTGGTCATGGACGGTATCTTCAAGCGCGCTCCAGAGCGGTAGTCACGCAGTTAGACACGCATACGAAACAGGTGAGGCACTTACTCTTAAGAGTAGGTGCCTCACCTGGTGTTTCTCTGTCGGGGTGGCGGGATTTGAACCCACGACCTCTTCGTCCCGAATGAGGTTCGGCTACCACCCCTGCCAGCATGAATCCTGTTTGCCCTGGTCAGGTGGGTGGTCTCGCTTGGTCTCGCGCCGTATGGAACGGGCTTGGGGAGTGGGTCGGCTCCCAAACGGCTCCCACAGCGTTTCCTACCAGCTCGGGCGAGGACCTTCACGCCAGCAACCGTGCGACATTCCCCTTCACTTGGCCCTCCTCCTGTGCCACCGAGTCGGTGTCGTCTCGGCTCTCGCTGAGTGACCCGTCGACACCGACCCGTGACGTACCTGCGCCTTACAACTTGTGAAGGTTTGGCGTAGGTTTCTATCCTCCTGCTTCGACGACCGATCTGGTAATAACCGGTCGGTCTGTCAGTGGATGCGTCTACAGTCCGTGGCAGGTCGGCGGTGTGGTGTGTGACACATCGTCGGTGAACATGGTGATCGACGTTTCAGGAGCCATGCAAGTGCGGCTTTGGCAGTGGTGCGTTGCTGTGGCAGTAGCGGGGGCGGTGTAGGCGTGGCGACGAATCGAGCCGGTTGGATTCCCGACGAGCGTCTGGTTCGCGAGGTCGACGACCTCTTCGAGCGGGCGACCAACTCGTATCGTGCGAATTCGCACCTGATCGCGGAGCACGCCAACCAGGAGGAGTCCATCCGAGTCGGCGGTTACTCGAACCGCACGCTACTGGAGCTGGTGCAGAACGCGGCCGACGCGATGTCGGGAGCCGACGAGCACGAGGAGGGGGCCGGGCGGGTCGAGATCGTCCTCGACCTCGATCGCCAGACCTTGTACTGCGCGAACGCCGGGCGTCCGTTTTCGCGTAGCGGCCTGACCACGCTCGCGCACGCGCACCTCAGCGGTA
The DNA here is from genome assembly GCF_031178505.1 of Streptomyces sp. Lineage (GTDB taxonomy): Bacteria > Actinomycetota > Actinomycetes > Streptomycetales > Streptomycetaceae > Streptomyces > Streptomyces gulbargensis. The sequence continues at coordinate 7,688 of NZ_JAPSIW010000003.1, forward strand.
AGAGAGGTGATGAGATCGGGCGGTTCGGACTCGGGTTCAAGTCGGTGCTCGCGGTCACCGACGCTCCGCAGGTGTTCAGCCGGTCGATCGCCTTCGAGTTCAACTCTCCCAAGGCGAAGGCGGCCCTCGCGGCGATCGCCCCCGCATCCAAGAGGCTGCCGGTCCTAAGGACCCTGACGCGGATCGATGCCGACGTCGAGTTCGCCGAGGACCCGATCCTGGCCGAGCTGGCGGAGTGGGCGGTGACGATCGTCAGACTGCCGCGCGCGTCGAGGTTGGAGAACCTCCGGAGGGAGATCGAGGAGTTCCGCTCCGAGTTCCTCCTCTTCGTCAACTCGGTGCGCGAGGTCCGGCTCCGGGTCGTCGGCGCCGACGCCGACTTCGTGACGAGCCACGTGTCGCGTGACCTCGGTGACGGTAGGTTCCGCATCGAGCGTCCCGACGGTGACCACGAGGAGTGGTACGTCGAGAATCGGATGCACGCACCCAGCCCCGAGGCTCGGACCGAGGTCGGTGAAGCGGTGTCGCGTGACCGGATGAAGGTCACGGTCGCCATGCCAGCACGGTTCGCCCAACTGAAGACGGGCGGGTTCTGGTCGTATTTCCCGCTCCAGGACAGGACGTCGGCATCCGCCCTCTTCAACGCCCCTTGGAGCGTGAACGACGACCGCACCACGCTGCTCGCGAACACGTACAACCGGGAGATCCTCGTGACTCTCTCCGGGATGTTCCTCGACATGTTGCCGAAGGTCTCGTCCTTCGACGATCCTGCAGCGCACTTGGACTACATGCCTGCACGTGGTCGCGAGACCCACTCGTTCGGCGACGAGATCCTCTGCGTTCATATCCCGCAGCTCGGATGCGAGAGGGCTCTGATCCCCGATGCTGCAGGTGTACTGCGCACGCCGCCGGAGCTCCGTCCTCTCGACTTCCGCGTCAGCGAGGCGTCCGAGCGCGACCACGAAGAGTGGATCAAGTCGCCCCACACCAGTGGCGATGTGCCGCACTGGCGTTGCTACGCCAACAATCAGCGTATGACGCGTCTGCGGACGCTTTACGTGTGCAGTGTCTCCTCCGCCTTCGTCGACTCGCGGCCGAGGGATGAGGCTAAGGCGCTGGAGAAAGTACCCAAGAGAGGCGTCCTGTCGTGGCTGCGCGAGTGGGCGGAAGGGGCCGACGCGGCCTCTGCCGCGAGAGCGCTCGACTTCGTGCTGCGGAATCCCAGAGTCGACGGCATCGGCTCCGCGAAGGTCATACCCACGACCGACGGCATGAAGTCCGTCAAGGATCGCGGTCAGGTCTTCCTCCATCGCGTGGAGGGCATCGAGGTCGAAGGATCGTGCTTCGTCGATCCGGATTTTCTGGCCGTTCCCGGCGTCGAGAAGAAGCTCGGTGACAGGGGCTTCCGAGACCTTGACCCGCTCGCGAAGTTCGAGGCCAGGATGGCCAAGCTGTCGCCGGAGTCGGAGGACGACGAGCTTCCGAAATTCTGGGACGCGGCCGTCGACGTGCCCATAGCGCAGGCGCAGAAGGTCGTGGCGGGCAACAAGGCCGGTGCCCTCAAGGTTCCGACACGGGACGGCGGCTGGGCGTCGCCCGAGTACGTACTGGACATCGACGGCCTCGGTGACGGCATTGCCGACCGAGTGTTGGACAGGACGAAGTGCGTTCCCCAGATCGCCCATGCAGCAGGCGTCATCACAGAGCCTGTGGCTTCGTACTCGGTCGAAGAGGAGGTCCATTTCGACGACTACTGCCAGTACGTCCTGGATGAGCTGAACCGGAGGTTGGGGCCCGGGGAGCGCCACGTCGAAGAGGTCGAGTTCGACAAGGGCGACGGCCCGGGTCCGTTCTCGGCACTCCTCATGCTTAAGGAGGCGGAGGCGCCTGAGAGCATCCGCGAACACTGGACGGAGAGGCTGCTCAGGCTCGACGAGGCGGGTTACTGGCTCTGCACGGACGTCGACACGGGGCTCACCCACCGAGTCGCTTCCCCCGTGCGATGGGCGGTGGACCAGGCTGGCCTGCTGAAGTCGAGCCGCGGTTACCGGGCTCCCGGTCACGTCGTCTCCGCGTCGCTCGTCGAGTACGAGGCCCTGCTGCCTCTCTTCCGCGGACCGCGCCACGTCGAAGACGCCCTGGCACTGCCGAAGGCGCTGGACGAGGTTCCGGCGGAAGTCATGCGCGATGCGCTCCGATCGGAGGTCCTCAAGCCGATCAAGAACGGGGCCCTGACGGGGTTCGTCCTCACTGCCGGCAGGACCGCATTCCCGGACGGGCGTCCGGATCTCATCCCCGCCAGGGTTGGACGCGTCATCGAGGCGAGGCGACCCGACGCGGTGTACTTGGCGACGACCGAAGAAGAACGCGCGTTCCTCAGCATGAGACAGAAGCCGTACCTCAAGGCGGACCCCGACGAAGCGGAGCTGCTCGTCGAGGAGGTCGGATGTCGTCGGTTCGAGGACAGCTTCTCCTTCTCGCTGCTGGTCGACGGCCGGCAGGGCGAGGAGCGCGTCATCGACTTGTACGCCGGGCTGCGTTCGACGTTCGTCGAGGACAAGGTCGTGAACGCGACCGTGGCGAAGGCCGTCCAGATCACGAAGCGCGTGACCACCGAGGACGGCGTCGAGGACCAGACGCTCGAGTGGCATCTCGAGGGGCTGACTCTCGTGGTCCATGCCGACCTCGACGAAGAGCGCGTTCTGCAGATCGTCAACGGCGCGTTCGACCTGCGTCTGTCGAACGCCGAGCTGAGCGACATCCTCCGAGCACGTGCAGACCAACGTCTGGAGGAACAGCGGCAGGCCGCCCGGGCCGCAACCGGTGATGCGGAGCGCCTGGAGATCTTCTTCGGCGACGACACGCTGAAAGAGTGCCTGCCGAAGGGGCTCTGGCAGGCACTCGACGGGCAGGGCCTGGTGGACGACTCCACGTCCGTTGCGGAGCTCTTCCTGACGGTCTACGGCAGCGACTCGATCAGATTCCTCAAAGATCAATTCAGCGTCGAGGGGTACACGGACGTTCCCACGGCGTGGGCGGGGGGAGCGTCGACCGTCGCCTGGCTCCGGAAGATGGGATTCGGCACGCAGTATGCCGGACGCCGCGGTCGGCACCAGGACGAGGAGTTCGTCGTGCCCGGTGCCGTGAGGCTCAACCCTCTGCACGATTTCCAGAAGGAGATCAGCCGGGAGCTGAAGGAGGTTCTGACGTCCCGAGAAGCGGACGGGCGCGCACGCAAGGGCATGGTGGAACTTCCGACGGGAGCCGGAAAAACTCGCGTGGCCACCGAAACCGTGCTGCGGCTCTTCGTCGACGGCGACATGAGCGGAACCGTGATCTGGATCACGCAGTCGGAGGAGCTCTGCGAGCAGGCGGTGCAGACGTTCGAGACCGTCTGGCGATGGCTCGGCGACGAGCGTCCGTTGACCATCGGCAGGCTCTGGAACTCCAACGTGGTCCACGAGCCAGACACCGAGTTCAGCGTGGTCGTGGCCACCGACGCCAAGCTCGACAGGGTTGCAGACACCCCCGAGTACGAGTGGCTCAGTCGCGCGTCCGCGGTGTTCATCGACGAGGCGCACCGGGCGGGCGGGTCGAAGATGTACACGAAGATCCTCAGGTGGCTCGGAGTCGACGGCCGTAGCTGGGAGCGGCCTCTGGTGGGCGTCTCGGCCACCCCGTTCAAGGGGAAGAGCGACGTCGTCACCAAGCCGACGGAGGAGCTGGCGGCCCGCTTCGGCCACCACATCATGAGGGCCTTCGGAGGCAACGCCTACGAGGAGCTGTCGAAGAGGGGCGTCCTCGCGCGGGTTCGACACGAGGTGCTGAAGGGCGTGGACGTCGCGCTGAAGCCGGATGAACTCGAGCAGGTGCAGTCGTGGCGCAAACTCGAGCCCAAGGTTCTCGACCGCATCGGGCGGGACCAGGCTCGTATGCGGATCCTCGTGGAGGACATTCTTCACCGGGACCCGGAATGGCCGATCCTCGTGTTCACTCCGAACGTCCTGTCCGCCCAGGTCCTCGCCGCCACGCTTCGTTACCGGCAGGTCGCGGCCGAGGCGGTCAGCGGCCAGACCGGACGGCAGGCACGCCGTGACGTAATCGAGAAGTTCAAGAAGGGGGAGATCCGGGTCCTGGCCAACTGCGATCTGTTGATCCAGGGCTTCGACGCACCGGGTGTCCGGGCCCTGTACATCGCGAGGCCGACGTTCAGCCCCAGCGCGTACATCCAGATGGCCGGCCGCGGACTGCGCGGCCCCGCGAACGGCGGCAAACCGGAGTGCCTCATCGTGGACGTCGCCGACAACTTCGGGGCGGTCAACGATTTCCTCGGATACCGCGCCTACGAAGACCTCTGGCGAAAGCAGGGAGCATGATCCTGGTACCGGATCTCGCCGACGTCGAGACGACGACCACCAGCAACGCCGAACGGCGGGTGGCGCGACTGCTGCGGGCGATCGACGGGCCCCACGGGGCGGTCGCCTTCCACTCGGTGAAGCTGCGGAGTCATGCGGTCAAGCAGCAGGGGGAAGCCGACTTCGTCGTGCTCTGGGACGGTGTCGTCGTCATCGTCGAGGTCAAGGGCGGGGGCGTCAGGAAGTACGACGGCGTCTGGTATTCCATCGACCGCCACGGTGACTGGAAGAAGCTGCGCGAGTCCCCGATGGACCAGGCGCAGTCGGCGATGTACGCGTTGCGCGACATTCTTCAGGAGGAAGGCGTCGGTTGGTTCGCGACCGAGGCCGTCGCCCTCACCCCCGACATCGACGCGCCTCCGGCCGCGGTCGAGTGGAAGGGGAGCCACTGGTGGGCCAGGGACCAGATGACCATCGCGGCGATGACGGAAGCCTTCGAGAAGGTCGCCGGTGAGGCCAGGACCGCACCCTTCGGAGTCAGGATCGCTCGGTCCGAAACCCTGCGGGCGCGCCTCTTCGGCGAGTTCACGCGGATGCCCGTTATCGATGCACAGCGGGGCGCCGTCCTGGAGGAGCAGAACCGGGCGACCGAGGGGCAGGCACGGGTCCTGGCCGCGCTCTCCCGAAACCCGAGGATGCTCGTCTTCGGCGGTGCGGGCACCGGAAAGTCCCTGGTGCTGGTGGAAGGCGCGAAGCAGGAGGCGGGCGAGGGAAAGTCGGTTCTCATCACCTTCCACTCACCCGCCCTCGTCGACTTCTTCGGTCCGCGGATCGAGGGCAGAGACATCGATCTTCTTCCGTTCGCGGACTTGTCAGGTGACAAGCAGTACGACGTCGTCTTCGTCGACGAGGCGCAGGACCTTATGAACGCCGAGGGTATGGACGCACTGGACTCCGTGATCCGCGGAGGTCGCGAGGGCGGTCGGTGGAGGATGTTCCTGGATCCGAACAACCAGGCGCGCGTCGACGGCGAATTCGACCCTGATGTCTGTGAGCTGGTCCAGCAGGAGGCGCTCCAGTACGACCTGGACCGGAACGTCCGCAACACCCGGGCGATCGTCCACGTCGTGCAGGAATACCTGGGCGCCGACGTCGGAGACCCGGGCATCGTCCACGGTGACCGAGTGGAATGGCGGTGGTCCGATGCGACGGCCGACGTCGACGCGGCGGAATCCGTGGCCCGGGACCTCGTCGCGGACGGCGCCCGTCGTCAAGACATCTGGATCATCAACGTCTCCGAGGGTGCCGAGCCTTATAGAAGCGAGGCCGGGTTCCTCGTGACGAACCCGCGGTTCGCCAAGGGGCTGGAAGCAGAGCACGTCATCGTCTGCGGCCTGCCCCGTGAGTACGACGATCGGGGCCTGGCCGCCTTCTACGTGGCAGTCACGAGGGCGCGGGTCACGCTCCACGTGATCGCGTCCAAAGAGGACAAGAAGCGGCTCCAGGCTCTTCTTCGAAAGCAGGTCTGCAAGTGAACCTCACCGTGGCTCAGAAGAAGGCCCTGGAACACCTTCGAGAGTCCTACGTAGGGCCCGAGGCGGGCGATGACGAGGTCACGACGAACCTGCCTCACCGGCAGTACGCCGTCGGCATGCTGTTCCCGGTCGAGGCCGGGAATCGAGGGACTCACGGCGGCGGAGACACGGACGAACACGTTTCCGCCGACGTCCCGGACGGCGAGGTGGAGGAGAGCGGCGCCGGGGTCCCCCTGGCAGAGGACTGGAGGCCCTCGTCCGTCGCGATCTCCTTCGTCACCGACGGCGATTCCGTCGACGTCGACTTCTCGTGCGGCACGTACGCCGTCGTCGACGGGGACGGGCCACCCGGATGGCGGCGTACTCCGTTCTCCGCCGGCGTCATCGAGCTCCGGCGGGAGAAGAAGATCGAGCGCCTGTCCGTCGGGGGTGTTTCGGTCGAGGTCGGATCGCGCTGGCGCGTCTTCGGGGGAAACTCGTTGGTCACCGTCCATGTACGGGTTCTGACCGAGTCCACGGGTGACGACCGTCTCGACATCCCCGGGATGCTGTTCCAGGTCCGTCTGGCCGTCACTCCGCCCGCTGGTGCAAAGATCCTGGAGTACGACACGACGCGTTCGTTCGACGCCGATCCGGAAGCCGCCGAGCTGCGTCTGCGGTACCGCAACCGAAAGGTCTACGCGGTCGGGCACGGAATGGCCGCGGACTGGGAGTTCACGGCTGGCCGTTGCACACGGATCTTCCTCGAACCCGTCCCGGCGTTCGTGGTGCCCGCCGTCGAGACCACGGGTTTCGACGAGGGGACGGCCGAAGCCGGGGCCTTGGAGCTGAGGCACCTCCAGCAGATCGACGAGGACCCCGGAGCGGTACTGCAATCGTTGGATGCCTTCGTCGAGGCGTTCGCCGGCTGGGCTTCCCGGCAGATGGAACGGGCGGAAGCGTTCGGCGACGACAAAGCCGTGGCCGTCCGTATCGCCGAACGTTCGGAGAACACGGTCGGCAGGATGAAGAAGGGCGTCGACCTCCTCCGGTCACCGGAACAGCAACATCTCCGAACGGCATTCTCACTCGGCATGGCCGCCATGCGCCTTCAGATGCGGCAGGGGGCGATCAACCGTGGGGAGCCGGAGGACCTGGTTCGGGAACCGGAGTGGCGGCCGTTCCAACTCGGCTTCCTGCTAGTCTCGTTGGCTTCCACCGTTGACGAGAGGCACGAGGACCGGGGACTCGTCGACCTCATCTGGTTTCCGACCGGTGGTGGTAAGACCGAGGCATACCTGGGTCTCGCCGCGATCGAGGTCTTCCGCCGACGGCTCGACCACGGTACGGCCGGTGGGGGAACCGCCGTCATCACCCGCTATACCCTGCGGCTCCTGACCGCTCAGCAATTCCAGCGGGCCGCGGCATTGGTCTGTGCGATGGAGAGGTTGCGGGCCACGGACGGCCGGGCGAAGGGGATGGCGCCTTTCTCGATCGGTCTGTGGGTCGGCAACGAAGTCACCCCCGGTACGCGTGGAGAGGCGCGTGACGCGCTCAAGCGTCTTCAGAAGGCCGCGCGTCCGGAAGAGGCGAACGAGTTCCAGGTCGAGAGCTGCCCGTGGTGTTTGACGCCGATGGTGCCGAAGCTCAGGAGCGACAAGCCGCATGACTACGGCATGCGTCTGGTGGGACCGGACGTCGTACTCCATTGCGTCGACGAGTCGTGCGAGTTCACCGACGGGCTTCCGCTCGCGGTCGTCGACGAGGTGCTGTACGAGGAACCGCCCACGATCCTGCTGGCCACCGTCGACAAGTTCGCACGTCTGCAGTTCAAGCCGGAAGCCGGGAGGCTGCTCGGTCTCGGGACCATTTTCAAGCAACCGTCCGTGATCATTCAGGATGAGTTGCACCTGCTCTCGGGGCCGCTCGGGACCACCGTCGCCGTTTTCGACGCGGTGATCCAGCTCCTGCTGAGCCGGTCGGGGGTCAGCCCCAAGATCGTGGCTTCGACGGCCACCATCCGCGCGTCCGAGGAACAGGTGGGAGGGCTCTACGGACGAAAAGTCGCCCTGTACCCGCCGTCGGGGCTCGACGACGACCGGACGTTCTTTTCCCGCCCCGTCGAGAGCGGAGAAGGGCGTCTCTACGTCGGTTTGATGCCGCAGTCGGTCTCGCAGCCGTCGGCCGTCATCGCCGCCGTCACCCCCATGGTGGAGATGCCCGAGGCACTCGCCGCCCGCGCTCCGTCCGCCGCGCCACGGGACGCGTACTGGACACTGGTCATGTACCACAACAGCCTCCGCGAGCTCGGGCGTACCGGAACGCTGGTCGTCGACGACGTCAACGGCCGTCTGGAGCCTCGTGCCGAAAGGCTCGGTTTCCCGCTGCGTCCCGTCAGGGCCGGAAAGGTCCTCGAACTGACGAGTCGCCGCGGAGCGGAGGAGCTGCCGAACGACCTCCGTGCGCTCCGGATCGGGGTCGACGAGTCGTCGGACGCCGTGGACGTGGTCCTCTCGTCGAACATGCTCTCCGTGGGCATCGACATTCCGAGGCTCGCGCTGATGCTCATGGTGGGGCAGCCGAAGACCACGGCCGAGTACATCCAGGCCACCAGCCGTGTCGGGCGTGGAGACACGCAAGGCGTCGTCGTCACGCTGTTCCGGTCGAGCAGGGCCCGCGACCGATCGCACTTCGAGACCTTCCGCGGTTATCACGAGGCTCTTTACCGGAGCGTAGAGCCCACGAGTGTCACGCCGTGGTCGTTGGCCTCGCGCAACCGCTCGCTCGCCGGCGCACTCGTGGCGCTGTTGAGGCAGTCGTTCAGCGCGCTCGCCCCGAACGACGCCGCGGGTCGGCTCGACCTCGGGGACGACAAGATCCGCGAAGCGGTCGACCGACTCGTCGACGGGTTTCTCGGTTACGTGACGCGCGCCGACGGTCTCGAAGCGGAGGAGACGCGCTCTGCGGTGGGCAGCCTTCTGAGGGATTGGGACCGGCGGGCGGCACAGGCACGCGAGGCGGACGAGCCGCTGTACTACCAGCGCACGAAGAAGGATCAAGCAGCTCTGTTGAAGAGGTTCGGTCAGCCCGGAGAAGGGTGGCTCGTCGGAGACTCGATGAGGTCTGTGGAGCCAAACGTGGCGGTCGAGGTCCAGGAGCCGCAGGAGGAGGTGCACCGTGGAGAAGATCAGGCATGACCTGCGCCTCTCCGAGACGATCTCGCCGTTCGGTGTGGGAGCGATCGTCGACGTCCGGGGTGAGTCGCTCATGGCGCCGGACACGTCCTGGTGGGACAAGAGATTCGCCCATGAGATCAGCTGTGAGCGTCTGATGGCGCGCCTCGGTGCCGGCGTTCTCAGGCAACCGCCGGAACATGCGGGTCGCGCCGGCAAGGACACTCCCGCGTTGCCCTACTGGCGCTTTCCCGCTTGGCGGTTCTGCGAACGCTGCGACAAGCTCTCGAAGCTGACCGGGAAAAAGAAAGGTAAGTGGAGTAACGCCTGTGAGTGTGGCGGCGCCCTCGTACCGATGCGCTACATCGCCGTCTGTGAGAAGGGTAGCCACGCCCAGGACGTCAACTGGTTCAAGTGGGCGCATCGTGGGCGCGGGGCGAGCCTGAGCGAAGCGGTCCGTTTCTGCCGCGATTACAAGGCGCTCAGGTTCCACAAGCTGGCCACCCGTGGCGAAGGTCTCGCGGCGTTGGTGGTGAAGTGCTATGGATGCGGAAACGAGCGCAGACTCGCGGAACTCGTGACGAAGGGGGCTCTGCACCGGGACGGGATCCGTTGCGCGGGGCGGCAACCCTGGGAGCCGGAGGACTCCGTCAAGAAGCCCTGCCCGTACGAGCTGGTCGCCGTTCAGCGCGGTGCCACGGGCAACTACATCGCCGAGAGAATCTCGGCTCTCGACATACCCGAGGAACGTCCGCAGTCCGCGGAGGCGGCCGACAAGATCCGCGGGCACGTGTTCTTCGAGAAGGTGGTGACGGACAACGGCGGGCCCTTGTCGGAGCAGGTGGCGGAGTGGATCGCCGACGATCTCGGAGTTACGTCGGAAACCGTCCTCGCCGTGGCGGCGGGGGAGGAGACCGCACCGGACGAGATGCTGCTCGATCTCAAGGATGGTGAGTGGGCGGCGTTCCTGAAGAAGCTGGACGGTGGACGCGACGGTTCGGGAAGCGACTTCGTCGTCGACGGACGAAGCCTCGGAGGCGTCACAGGGCCGCAGAGTCTGCTCGGCAAGATCAGCGGCATCGGGCAGGTGCGCAGGGTCCGTGAGGTCCGTGCTCTACGAGGATTCCGGCGTCATGACGCAGAAGCGGCGATGATCAGCGTTGATCTGGGCTCGGACCAGCGGCGTTGGCCCACCTACCCGGCGATCGAGCTGTTCGGGGAGGGGATCTTCCTGCGGTTCGACGAGCGGAAGCTCGCCGAGTGGGAGGCGCAACCGGAGGTGGAGGCACGCGCCGGCATCCTCAAGGAGCGCAGGGCCGACTCTCCCTGGGCCGGCCGCCTCGACATGCCGGAACCCAGGTACATCGCCCTGCACACGCTGGCGCACCTGCTTATCCGGCGACTGGCGTTCGCAAGCGGTTATGCATCCGCCGCGCTGCAGGAGCGGATCTACGCTAACTCCGACCGTACGGACAAGACCGCCGGGATCTTGATCTACACCGCGGCGGGGGACGCTCAGGGGACCCTCGGCGGCCTCGTCAGACTCGGGGCCCCCGAGAAGTTGATCCCGCTCCTGGTGGCCGCTCTGGACGACGCGGACATCTGTTCCAACGACCCGGTCTGCATCGAGAGCGATCGGCAGGGAGCCTCGCAGCTGAACCTCTCGGCCTGCCACGGTTGCTCCCTTGTGAGCGAGACCTCCTGCGAAACCGGGAACCGGCTGCTCGATCGACAGCTGGTGCTGGGCGGAAGCGATGTGAGGGGACTCTTGGACGATGTTCTGGCGGAGGTCCGACAGCCCAGGTGATGTGGCCTCCAGGCCGTCATGCGACGCGCAATGTAGGACGGGCCGAAGCGGCTCGTTGCGGATTGCGAACCCGTGCAGAGCGACTACGAGGTCTGGTCACGCTGGATGCGCCTGCCGCCCCCAGGGCAAATACGGGGGTGGGAGCGGCGTGCGATCCTGGCGGCATGATCCGAGAACCGGCTGAGGCCATGGTGCGTGAGGACGGCTCCGTAGAACTTCCCATGGGGATTCTCGTCGAGGCCGGTCTGGCCCCCGGCGCCCGGCTCCTCGCCTACAGCGACGGAGACGGGCGAATCGTGCTGCGAAGGGAGGCGGACGCCCTGGACGATCTACTCAACGGACGTCCGCTCTGAGCACACGGGCGGCGTGCTTCGACTTGGACTCCTCCAGTCCGAGTCGTACGAGGGCGGCCGCGTCGTCGATCGGCGTGTGCTCCCAGACTCGGACCACGAACCAGCCGTGTTCCACCAGGAGGCTGTCCGTCTCTCTGTCACGGCTCTTGTTGCCTTCGATCTTTGACACCCAGAACTCCCTGTTCGTCGATGGGATCGACCGGTGGGTGGAGCACCCGTGCCAGTAGCAGCCGTCCACGAACACCGCCACCTTGTGCTTGGTGAAAAGCACGTCCGCGGTTCGGCGCAACGTGGCCACCGGCCTGGCGTTCACCCTGAAGCGCAGCCCTTCCCGATGCAGAGAGGAGCGGAGCCTGAGCTCGGGCTTGGTGTCGCGTGCTCGATTGGAACGCATCGACGCCCGGGTACCGCTCGACGAGGCCCAGGAGTTCCCTATCTCCTCCGCCACCAGGAGCCCGGCCTCTTCGGCCAGGAGCCAAGCGGCACGAAGGTTCGCGCTCCGGGTGGGGTGGTCCACTTCGCCGAGGGAGTATCGGCGTCTGCGTCCTGCGACAGCCCATTCGAGTCTGGCGACGACGTGCCCCGTCCTTCGAGACTCGGTCAGGACGACGGTGGCGGGTACTTTGACGCCGGACTCGTCGCTCACGAAACGCTTGGCGTGACCTCCGGCGGCTCGATCCTGTTCACGTTTGCGATCAGTCCTCGTCATCCCGGCCCTTGGGCGCCAAGCGCGGGAGGGCGGGCGGTAGGCAGAGGTGCGCCGTCGGCTCGCGGGGCCGTCGGATGATCCGCGTGAAGGGTGCCCAAGGTCCACTCCTCGAGCTTAAGGTGCTGCATGACCTGATCGAGCAGTCCGAAATGGACCTGATTGGGGGCCGGCGCGAAACGCTGTTGAGCTGTACAGTCGGGAGATTGCCTTCCGGCCTGGTGGCCGGCTACAGTGCGCCAATGCGCCAACCACACAATGAAGTCGACGCCTCCGAAGTGGAGGCGGGGGATCCCGGTCTCGCTCCGCTGAGGACGATCGACCTCTTCGCCGGCTGCGGTGGGCTGACGCAGGGCTTCGTCGACGCGAAGTGCGGCGGCCGTCCGGTGTACCGGCCCGTCGCAGCCGTCGAGCTCGATTGGGCAGCGGCGGCTACGTACGCGGTGAACTTCACCGAGAAGTTCGGGGCGCATATCCACCAAGGGGACATCGCGGACTGGGTCGACAGGCCCGGAGGACTCCCCGAAGCCGACATCGTGTTGGGTGGCCCGCCCTGCCAGGGGTTTTCGAGGCTTGGAAACCAAGATCCGAACGATGCGCGCAACCAGCTTTGGCGCCATTATCTGGATGTGGTTTCAACCGTCCGGCCGATGGCTTTCGTTATGGAGAATGTTGACGCCTTCAGGAATTCTCCCGAATTCGAACTCTTGCGCAGAGAAGTTCGGGATGGGGGAGCTCTCTCCGAATACTTCATCTACGATGATCTTCTCAACGCTGCTGATTATGGTGTGCCGCAACGACGTTTCCGTGCGATTGTCGTCGGAATCCGAAAGGATCTACGATCCGCCGTGGACTCGGCTCGTCTAATCGATGACCTGACGGACATGGAACTACAGGCCGCGCTCATCCCGACTCCGGCTGCCGGGCCCGAACGCACCGTATGGCAGACGATTTCCGACCTCGTGCTGCGCAAGCTCTCCTCCGATCTACCCACACGCGAGGTGTCCGCTAACGGGCGTAAGATCGCCGGCCCGTTCCGTATGGACGAGCTTCATCTGCGCCGAAACGGCATAAAGCCGATCTCGATGGCGCGCTATCGTTCCATTCCCGAGGGGGGAAACCGGTTCGACATCCCCTTCGAGTTGCTTGCGCCTTGTTGGAAGAAGCACAAGAGCGGTTCCGCCGACGTCATGGGGCGACTGCACCGCGACAAGCCGTCGGTCACCATCCGTACGGAGTTCTTCAAACCGGAGAAGGGCCGTTACCTGCACCCTTGGCTGCATCGGCCCATCACACACCTGGAAGCGGCCAGACTGCAGGGCTTCCCGGAGTCTTTCCAATGGTGTGGAAGCAGGAGCGACATCGCACGGCAGATCGGTAACGCCGTGCCCGTCGGGCTGGGACGGGCCATCGCCGAGCACCTCGCCCCGCTGCTACTCGCTCAGCGGGACCTTCAGGCAACGACCACGGTGAAGGCTCCCCGTCCGCCCAAGCGGCGACGAAAGCTGGCGGCGGCTGCCTGATCGGTCCTGCGTAGAACGTTCGGTGATTCCGTACGGGGAACTTCCCGCATCCGGGCCCGGTTGTCGGTGCGCGCGGATATAGAGTTGTTTCATTGGACACCGACGCCGGGGCCTCAGCCGTTGGTTCACCTAGGGGAGGGTGAGCGGTGGTGGCCGTGGCCGACCTGACGTCCGCGGCCGACGGGCGCGCGGGTCGGACGCCGCTCGTATGGCGGTCGACCTGTAGGCCACCCCTACGATCGCGGTACGCCGTGTATCCGAAGGGGTGGGGCTTGCAGGAGTTCGAGGATCAGTACGAGGCGTTCAAGCGCCTGATCAAAACGCACACGCCCGAACAGGCGTTGGCGACGATCAAGCTCTTCGGTATGTCCGACGAGCTCGCCAAGCGCATTGCGGAGCGTCATCAGCAGGAGACCATCGCCGTCCGCGAGAAGCGGGAGCCCGGTTCCGTCGTCCGGAACAACCGCGAGACTTGGTACGTCGGCCCCCAGGACGACGACAGGTGCTGGCCCGCTCTCAGGAACCTGCTGGCGAAACAGTCGTGGGACGAGGACAGCCTGCGCGGCCTCGACTCCGCTTCGACCAAGGTCGTTTCTATGCTCGACCACCCCCTAGAGAGCGCGTTCTCTACCAGAGGGCTGGTCGTCGGCTACGTGCAGTCGGGTAAGACCAGCAACTTCACCGCGCTCATCGCGAAGGCGGCCGACGCCGGATACAAGTTCTTCATCGTCCTCGCCGGCGTCCACAACGGGCTGCGACTGCAGACCCAGCTCCGACTCGAGCGGCAGCTCGTGGAGCCGGTGATAGACCAGTGGCACCCGCTCACCGGTCGCGTCGGGGACTTCGAGCCTCCCGCGGGCAACCCGGCGGCCTTCTTCGGCGACAAGAGTCAGCAGCACGTCCTTTGCGTGATCAAGAAGAACGTGCCCAGGCTGCGGAAGCTCAAGGCGTGGTTGGAAAAGGCGCCCGACTACCTGCGCAACTGCCCGACACTGATCATTGACGATGAGGCCGACCAGGCGAGTGTCGCGTCACGTAGCACCAATCCGCTGATCCGGGAGATCGTTGATCTGTTCCCCCGCGGGGGATACGTCGGTTACACCGCCACGCCTTTCGCCAACCTGCTGATCGACCCCGCCGCCAAGGACCTCTATCCGGAGGACTTCGTCGTCAATCTGCCGAAGCCACGCGGACACTTCGGCACCGAGGTTCTGTTCGGCCGGGACGCTTTGGACGGCGAGGACCCCCAGGAGGTACCGGACGGATACGACATGATCCGCACGGTCCCCGACGAGGAGGTGCCCCTCGTTCGACCGGGACGAGACGAGATCGAGGGGTTCGTACCCGAGATCAGCGGTGCCTTGAGGACGGCAGTCCTGTACTTCTGGCTCGTCACGGCCGCCCGACGGGTGCGTGGTACGGGGGTTCCCCACTCCACGATGCTCGTCCACACGAGTGTCAGCACCGTCGTCCACGAGAGCTTCGAAAGGCCCTTGGAGGCGTTTCGCAAGCGGACGGCGGGGTGGCTCGATGCCGCGGACGGGGAACTGCTCGAGGAGCTGAGGCGGCTCTGGGAGGCCGAGATCGCCCGTGTCCCCGGTAACGAGCCGGACCTCGGGGAGACGCCCGTTCCCTTCGACGCTCTCCTTCCGTTGTTGGCCGGTGTGGTGGACGACTGTCGCATCATCCTGGACAACTCGAAGAGCGTGAAGCGATTGGACTACGAGGCCGGCCCGGTCGTCGCCATCGCCGTGGGCGGCAACACTCTGTCGCGTGGCTTGACCCTGGAAGGGCTCGCCGTCAGTTACTTCGTGCGAAACGCCACGACGTACGACTCTTTGCTGCAGATGGGCCGCTGGTTCGGCTTCCGCGAAGGGTACGCAGACCTGCCGCGCATCTGGATGACGGACGGGATGCGCGACTGGTTCAGGCACATCGCCACCGTCGAGTCGGAGATGCGTCGGGACATCGATGTGTACATGGTCGAGGACAAGACGCCCAGGACCTTCGCCGTCCGCATGCGGACCCACCCGTCACTCCGTATCACGGCGGCGGGCAAGATGCGGGACGCGGTGAAGGCGAGTGCGGCGTACGGAGGGCAGCGTGTGCAGACCCGCTACTTCCGTACGCGGGACGCCGAGTGGTTGCGGGCCAACCGGCAGGCCGCCCACGACCTCGTCGACCGCTCCCTGCGATTGGCGGGAGCCCGACACCAGGACAACGGAATGCAGGGCAGGCACATCCTCCGAGGTGTGTCCTACGACATCATCCTGGACTTCCTCGACGAATACCGCTTCCACGGCAAGTCGTTGGAGTGCGACGCGGGTCTGTTGCGCAGTTACGTAGAGCGTCGGGTGCGGTCCGGGGGCGGCGGTTCGCTGAAGCGCTGGAACGTGGCGATCATCGGCAATCCGCTCAGCGGTGATCCGGAAAAGCGGTACGAGTTCGGTCCCGGGCTCGCCGTGGACCGCGTCATCCGAGCGAAGCTCGGCGAAAGCGGAGGCGACGCCGCCGACATCAAGACCCTGATGAGCCGTCGCGATGCCGGCGTCGATCTCGACCTCGGTGCGCTGACGGAGATCAACGAGGCGGCGCTGAAGAACGCCAGGCGCGAGCAGGCGCCCGACACCGCGTTGCTGACCCTGTACCCGATCGACGCTCTATCGCCGTCACCGACGAACCGCGAGAGGCGTGCTCCGCTCGATGCCGTCGACCACGTGATCGGCGTCGGTCTGGTCTTTCCGATGCCTCGGGGTGAGGACAGTGAGGTGGAGTACTACAGCGCCGACCTGTCCCGCGTACAGGACGACGAGGAGGAAGACCTGTCGTTGCTCTTCGAGGAGGACGACAGTTGAGCGGGGGCGCCGATCTGCGGCGTGTGCTCGACCGGCACTGGGCCGAGTTGGATCTCGCCCCACTCGGCCCAGGAGCTGCTCTCAGGACCTCTCCGCTCCCCGTCGTCACCGAGCACGGGGCGGTCGCTGCGGCTACCGACGGTGACTCGTTGCGTCACTTGCTGATCCCCCTCCGGGGACGTCGACGTGTCCCCACCGGGCGGATCGGCGGAACACTCCGCGTCATGGAGCGGGCGTTGCAGGACGACGAGACCTACGGACGTTTCGCGGACATCGTCTGCACCCGTAGGGATCTCGACGACGTCTTCACGGGGCTGTGCGCCGACGTCCTCGTGGCACTGGAGGCGGACGGGCGGCAGCCCTACCGCACTACGCTGGCGGTGGTGAACCGCTGGCGTCAGCTCTTCAGCGGCATACCCCGCACGCTCACCGAGACGCAGGAGATCGGCCTCATCGGCGAGTTGTCGGTCCTCCTCCGCCTGCTCGTCAAGGACCCGGGCGCCGTGAGGTGGTGGACCGGCCCCGAGGGAGGACGGCACGACTTCTCCGACGGCCTCCGCGCCGTGGAGGTGAAGAGCACGCACACGACCTCGGAGCGTAGGACTTTCGACGTCCACGGACTCGACCAGCTGGAGGCACCGCAGGACGGTCGTCTGATGCTGGCCTGGCAGCGGTTCGAAAAGAGCCCGCGGGGGCGGACCGTCGGTGAGCTCGCCGCGGAGGCGGCCCGGATGTGCGACGACGAGTCGGAGCTGTGGCTTCGACTGGCACGTGTCGGCTATCGGCACGGACAGACGGACGACGAAGGCGCACTGCGCGTGTCACCGCTTGAAGAACGTTGGTACGAGGTCGACGGGGCCTTCCCCCGCCTCACGGCCGCTTCGCTGACGGAGCCGGTACCCGACGCACTCCTGGACGTTCGCTACACCGTCGACCTGGCCGGTGTCCACTCGCCGGTGCTGGACGACGCGTCCGTGGATGCCTTCCTGGACGAGCTGGGGTGGACGCCATGAGCGCGGAATCCCCGCGTTGGTCGTCCGAGCCCTACGCCCCCGGCGGCGGAGGGACGGCCGAAGGTGCCTTGAAGAACCTCGACGGCACCGAGCTCGACCCGCTGACACTTCTGGTGAGGGAGTCGGCTCAGAACAGCTGGGACGCACGAACCGGGAATGGTCCGGTGAACTACCGAGTGGAACTGCGCACCCTCGGGCCCAGTGAGGCTCCGGTGTGGCGCGAACTCCTGGCCGCGGGCGCGCCTCAGCTTCGACACCTCAAGCTCCGGGCCTCGCTGGCACGTCCCGCCCCGCGCATCCTGACCGTGACCGACACGGGGACGAGGGGACTGGGCGGACCCACCCGCGCCGACGTCGCGGTTCCCGGGCAGTCGGACTTCGCGTCGTTCGTCCGCAAGACCGGCAGCTCCAGCAAGGTCACCGGCCGTGGTGGCACCTACGGTTTCGGGAAGGCGGTTTTCCACCTCCTCTCCGCATCGCACACGGTGATCGTGCACACGCGCTGTCGGGTGGACGACCGATTGGAGACCCGACTCATCGGGTGGGCGGTCCACGAGAGCTACACCGTGGAAGGTGACGACGGTGCGAAGACGTTCACCGGCCGCCACTTCTGGGGAAGGGTCCGCCGCGGTTACGTCGAGCCGCTGCTCGGGGATGAAGCGGACGAGGTCGCCGGAAGTCTCGGCCTGAACTCCCTCCCCGACGGCGACACCGGGACTTCCGTCGCGATTCTCGACCCGGTCTTCGGCGAACGCGACGACGCCGAGGCCATGAGGTGGATCGTCGACGCGATGGTCTGGAACCTTTGGCCGAAGATGCTCCCGGAGGGAGGAGACGCCCCCATGCGCTTCTCCGCCCACCACGAGGGCCTGGCCGTCCCCGTTCCCAGGCCGTCGGAGGTGCCCCACCTGCGACCGTTCGTCTGGGCCTACGACGACATGACCCGTCTCGTCGAGCACAAGTCCATGGGGCGCGTCCTCGGCCGACTCGGTATGCGGAAGTTCATCTCCCCGCAGGGAAGGCCCCCTCGGGTGGCGCAGGAGGCGGGTATCGGGGACCGGCTTCACCACACGTGTCTCATGCGGCCGGTCGACCTGGTGGTGAAGTACCTCGAAGGTCCCCCGTTCTTCGAGGAGAGCGGAGGTTACGCCGCGGTCTTCCGTGCCGACGCCGCAGTGGACCGGGTCTTCGCGGCGGCTGAGCCCGCATCGCACGACGCCTGGTTGGTGGACAAGCTCAGTGGCGACGACCAGCGCCTGGCCAAGCACGCCCTCCGGAAGATCAACGACGCGATGAAGGAGGCTTCCGGGCCGGCCCGGGTGGCGAACGAGGCGGGCGAAGGTGTCTCCCTCGCGGGGATGAGCCGACTCATGGCTGGACTCATGGCGGGTACGGCGGGGGAGGGGGCGGAGGCGGTATTCGCCGCGGATACGACGCCCCCGGGAGGTTCGTCGGGCACCGGACGGGGCTCCGGAGGGCCGGCCGGAGCCGGCGGGAGCCCCGGCCCCAGAGGAGGATCCGGCGTCCCTCCCGGTCGCCGGCGCGTTCTGTACGACGGAGCCCCCGAACACGACGTCGTGGACGGTGAAGCCGTCATCGTCCAGCGATTCATCCTGCCCGACGCGGGCTCCTACGTCGTCCACGGTCGCCCCGCCGTCGCGTTGGGCGACGGACGCGGTGTCGAGACGGAGCCGCCCATCGGAGCGTCGATCCCCACGGTGCTGGGATGGCGTGCGGGGAGCGGACCCGTGACTGACGGGTCCTCGTTGCACACGGTCGGCGGTGACGGCACGGTCTGGTCGCTGGTCGTCCGGCCGGCCCCCGACACCATGACCGAGGTGACGGTCGTGGCCGAGGCAGGGGGTGACGATCGGTGAATCGTCGCGCCTACCCCTATCGCAGCGCGGCCGTCGGGTCGGTGACGATGTCCGAGTGGTCCCTCAAGTCCGAGGACGGGGAAGCCGTTCCGCTGCCCTCCTTCATACCCGACTGGGACTTCCAGAGAGACCTGTCCCTCGAGACGGTGGTCGAGGTCGACCTCGACGCAGTCAGGGCTTCGGCCGGACTCCCATACGAGGCCGAGCTCGCCCTCTCCGCGATCTGGAGTTCCACCGGCAGCGGCCTCCGGCGACTGGCCCACCGAATCACACTGCACGGTGGGGGCATCCGATCGGCACAGCTCTCGTTCACCGTGATCGGACGCGACAGCGGCGGCCGATTGTCCCTCGACACCCAACTGGTTCTCGCGAAGGCCCTGGACAATCCGGATCCGACCGGCCCCCGACGCGCGGGGTCCGTGCTCTGGCAGCACCGGGCCGGGGTGCGGCTGCAGGGCGACGCGTCGCAGTTCCCCATGGCCGTGGTCGACTTCAAGAGTGCCGGCTACCCGGAGAACGCTCCCTGGTACCTCGACGTCGGTCCGAACCTGGAGGCGGCGACGATGGGCGCCGTCGTGCTGCTCGTGAACAGCGGCACGCCGGTCGTGCTCAACGCGCTTCGCCGCGCGGAGAAGGCGTCATACGCGGAACGGCTCATCCAGTCCGCCGTCCGACAGGACGTCGTCCGCCTGATGATCGAGCGGGCCGTGTCCGACGAAGAGCTGACGGACTCGTCCCGGTTCGAGCCGGACACGCTCGGTCACACACTGCTCGGCCTTCTGCGTACCTTCCTCCCCGGTACATCCCTCACCTCCCTGCGCATGACACGTCGCACGGATCCGGCGCTCTTCTCGGCGAAGATCCAGCACGCCGTCGGCCTCTTCTCCAAGGAAACGTGATGGTCCACCTGTATCCGCGGCTTCTGCCCGCGGCCGCGGCCAACCTCCGGGAGGAGTGCCTACACCGTTCCGTCGAGTATCTGCGTGATCGTTCGGCTCTCTCCCACCCGGCCATGTTCTACGCGGCCACCGGCGGGTCCCGTCTTCCCGAGCGGAGCCTCGGCTCCCTACGCGAGGCGGTGCTCGCGTGCGCCACCGAACGCGGCTATCCCGCCAAACCCGGCAGGAGGCAGGCGGCGGGTTTCGACATCGACGTGGCGACGGTCCTCCACCGAGACTCGGGCATCGTTCCGGCGGAGGCGGTCGCGGGTGACCTCTGGGCCTTCCTCTCCCTCGTCGTCCTGCCGGACGTGTCCGCGTGGAGATTCGCGGACCTGCATCGCGACCGGGTGCTGGGGACCGACGTCACACGCCACGTCTTCGGCCGGCTGTGGTGGCGAGCACACCTTCTGTACGACGAGGACGGAGGGAGGGAGGACCTCTACGCCTCGTTGTCCGTGCTCAACGAGTCGGACTTCGACCAGATCTACGCCCGACGCACCTCGATCGGCGGGAGCCCGCATCTGGTGCGGGCGATCGTCAGGGTGTGGCAAACGCTCGACGTTCCGCCCAACGCGGAGAGGCGGGTACTCCGCGATTTCCTCATGCGTGTGCTCAGGCTCAACGCCTTCATCTCCTTCGACTCGCTGCCGGCGGAAGTACTCGACGAAGAGCTGGAAGGCGTGTTCCGGGAGTCGCTGTCCGTGGTGGCCGGAGGGTGAATCCCCGAGTGCCGTCAGGCGCGTTCACCCTGGAAGAAGAGCTGCCGGGGTTCACCGTGCGTAAGGACGGCCGGTGGCCGGCTACTGCAGCAGGATTTCCTCGGGGCGTCGGTTCGTGATCGCGACCTCCCGTCCGGCGAGGACGTGCTCGATGCACGCCGCCAGGTCGCCGCCGTGGTCGTCCCTGGCCATGCTCCGCAGTTCCGCGACCAGGCTCGTGCCGTTGAGGAGGATGATCGGATACTGATCCTCCACCATCTCGGTCTGTGCCGACTCGGAGTAGGCGCCGGTGGTGACGTAGACCCCGATCCACCCGCGTCGGAGCCGGGCTACCACCCGGGCGATCTGCTCCGCCGTGATGAGTGTGTCGGGTTTGACGCACTTCGCCTGCCCGAGCACGACGAGGCTCGTGCCCGCCAGGCCGCTTCCGCCGCCGAGGTCGAGACGTCCGACGAAATCGGCTCCGCCGTCACCCGACCGACGTGTGAGCCAGCCTTCCACGTACCCGTGACCCGCCCCACGCAGTACACGAGCCGCCACCGCGGCGGCCAGAGCCTCGAAGTCGTGCTTGCGGCCGTCGAAGTACTTGTAGATCGTTTCCAGGTCCGCCGCTTCACCACTGCCTGGCTTCGGGCGCTGATCACGCACCTTGGCCACCTGAGCCCGGGCGACCCGGCGACGCAGTCCCGGGAGGGCCGAGGAACCGTGCTTGACCCACTCCCGCCATGCCCGTGGCGCGAGGTCGAGTGCTTGAGCGTGGGACACGCCCTTGTCCCTGCGGGCCCCGATCCATTCCCAGTCGACCGTGTCGTCCTCGGAGGTCAGGTCGATGAGGGCGATGTCGTAGAC
This sequence comes from Streptomyces sp., assembly GCF_031178505.1. Classification (GTDB taxonomy): domain Bacteria; phylum Actinomycetota; class Actinomycetes; order Streptomycetales; family Streptomycetaceae; genus Streptomyces; species Streptomyces gulbargensis. Next base: position 29,373 of record NZ_JAPSIW010000003.1, read on the forward strand.
GTAGTTCACGAACGGGGTGTGCTCGCGGCCTCCCCATTGCACCAACCGTTCGGTCCGCTCGATGACGCCGAGCCCACAGAACGCCACATGGCCCTTTGGCTTGCCGTTCCGGGGCACTGCGCGGAACAGCAGCAGAGGCGTGGCGGCGGCTCGTTCATCGGCGGTACGCCCCTGGTGGTCGGTGAAGGCGTCTAGTAGGGCGGCGTTGCCGGTGGTCGTGCCGGGCGGAACGCTCGAACCGGCCTTGTGATCGCCGAAATAGCGGACGTGGCCGTTGTCCATGTCGAAGACGTCGTGCCAAGGCGTCTGCTCGGTGCCGGCCTTCCAGGGACTGGAGCGGATGAGGATCGCCGGGCGCCGTATGCCGTCGGGGGTGGAGACCTTGGCCATCCCGTTGATGCCGGCTTCCAGAAGAGCCCGTTTGTGGCCCGACGAGTGCGTCACGTGGTGGAAGTTCGGGAAGCCGTCGAGCGACTCCGGCTTCGGGTCCTTGCCGCTCGCGTAACGGTAGACCTGTCCCACCCGCAGCTTCCCACCCACAGCCGGCCCTCTCCCTGGACTCGCTCCCCTATGCGTCATCACGACAGTAGCGGCGGGTACTGACAGAGCGGTGTGCTTGCTCCGGGGCCGAGGATCTCGAAGGGTCCCGCCGGCGGCAGACGGGCGCGCTACGGCGATGCCCGGCTGACGCAGGTCGGGTCGAAGGGCGGTGCCTGGCGTCCATCGCCCCGGGTGGCCAAGCGGATGACCGAAGAATCTCCCGCGGTCTCACCGCCAGGGACGCCGACCGGCTACGCGAGAGCCTCGCGCACCGTCTCGACCAGGGAGGACGCACGCACATCGTCGATGCCCCCGACGATGTTGTTCATCGCATACCCGAAGGCGACACCGTGCTCCGGATCGGCGAAGGCGAGCGACCCTCCTCGACCTGTGTGGCCGAATGAGCTTGACCCCAGCATCGGGTTGCTCTCGGTGGGCAGCATGTACCCGGCGCTGAAGCGGCTGGGGATCAGCATGACCTGATCTTTCCCGCCGGCCTGCTCCTCGGTCGCCGACGCCAGGGCGGCCGAGGAGAGCAGGCGCACGCCGTCCACCTCACCGATCAGCGCGGCGTACATGCGGGCCAGCGCACGGGCCGTACCGATGCCATTGGAGGCCGGGAGTTCCGCGGCCTGTACCTCCGGTGAGTCGAAGTCGATCGCGGCCGGGTCGGTGACCGCGTAGGCCCGGTTGCTGAATGAGTTCGGGTCCCGCCAGGCGACGACCTGTTCGCGGAGTTCTTCGGGGACCGACTCGGCGGGCAAGGTGGTGAGGTCGACGTCTGGCCGCTGGTACGCCATGCGGCTGACTCGGTCGCGTTCGCCGGCGGGCAGGCCGATGAAGAAGTCCAAGCCCAGTGGAGCCGCGATCTCGTCGGCGAAGAAGCGTCCCGGCGAGCGGCCGGATACTCGTCGGATCACCTCGCCGACCAGCCAGCCCCAGGTCCGGCCGTGGTAGCCGTGCGCCGTACCCGGAGTCCAAAGGGGGCGTTGAGCGGCCAGTGCCTCCGCCATCGGGTGCCAGGCCAGCGCCTCCTTCAACGGCACCGGGTGATCGAGCGCGACGAGGCCGGCCCGGTGGGACAGGAGCCAGCGCACGGGGATGTCCGCCTTGCCGTTCGCGGCGAACTCCGGCCAGTACTTCGCGACGGGTGCGTCCAGGTCGAGCGCGCCGCGCTCGACCAGCATGTGCACGGCGGTGGCGGTCGCCCCCTTGGTCGCCGAATAGACCAGTTGCAGTGTGTCCCGCGTCCAGGGACGGCCGGTCTCGGCGTCGGCCACGCCTCCCCACAAGTCCACCACCGGGTGGCCGTTCCTGTACACGCACACCGCCGCGCCGAGGTCGCCGTGCCGGGTGAAGTTCTTCGCGAACGCCGCCCGTACCGACTCGAATCCGGGTGCCACCTCGCCGTAGATCATCGTCATGTCGGCCATCCTGGCAGTCTCGCAGCCGTCCTCACGGAGACCGGCGCTTGCCCGGTGGCCGGGTAGTCGACATCAGGCGGCGACGGACAGTTCCAGTAACCGTTCGCGGAACTCGCGGACGGAGGGTACTGACCTGTGCGGCTCCAGCTTCGTGGAGAACTCTCTGAGGCGGTCCAGGGCCCGAATGGAGCTGACGCTGTCCTCCAGGAGCGCGGCGCCGTAGTTCGCGGCGTCCAATGCCCCCTCCAGGTCACCACCGGCGAGCCGCGCCTCTGCGAGACGGCTCGACCGTACCGCCTTGTCCCGGGGAGCGGCTCTCGTCACGGAAGTCTCCAGGGAACTGGTCGCCCGCTCCAGCTGCCCCGAACGCAACAGCACCTTCCCCTCGGTCGACCGCAGCTGTGCCTCACCGAACCAGTCGAGCCAGTCGGGGTTGTCGTCCGTCTCCCTGTGCTCCCACAGCGAGGTGGCACGGTTGAGGGCCCTGCCCGCCTCGCGGTGCGCGCCGTCTCGTGAGAGGGCCTCCGCCTTGTGCAGGTAGAGGAACGACCGGGTGCAGGGCGACAGGGAGTGTGGCGCATTGTCGATTGCGGTCGAGACGAGGCCGACACGCTCGGCGGTGCGTCCCGCCTCGGAGACGTGCACCCCCATCTCCGCGAGGATGAAAGCGCCGAAGGCATCGTCGCCGGTGGTGCGGGCACTGCGCAGGGCGCCGACGTAGTAGCGCTGGCCCGCGGAACGCAGGCCGGCGTCGTAGGCCATCCAACCGGTCAGGTGCGACACCCGGGCCGCCAACGCGTACAGCCGGATCCTGACCGCGTCGGTGTAACGGCCACCGCCGAGGAGACCGGTGACCAGAGCCAGGTCGCCTCGCGCCTGTTCCAGCAGTCGAGCGCCGCCGAGCTGGTCGTCGAGCGTGCGGAGAGTACTGATGCGCTGCTCGATCGTCGAGACCATCGTGTCCGTGACCCGGTCACCGTTGAGCGCCGCGGCCATGGCGGAGGGCGCGTCCACCCAGCTCGCCGCGAGACTGGTCAGGGCGGCTCCCGTGATGGTGAGGAAGCCTCTGCGATCCATCCGTCCACTCCCGACCAGGTCGGACAACGCCTCGACGGTACCGGCCTCCGTCCACGGAGCGGTGAGCCCTGTCACCTCCCAGACGGGGAGCCAGCGGGGCCATCCCTCCGCGCGCGCCTGCTCGTACGGCACGCCCAGCAGGTCTGCGAGGACGCGCTGGGCGTCCGCGTCCGGCTCCTGGCCCTGTGCCCATTTCCATACAGTCGTCCGGTTGGTCGCGAGCGGGAGACCGAGCTTCCTCCCGTGCTCCTGCATGAGCCGGGCGAATTCGGCCTTGCCCCACCCGCGCGTCTGGAGGAGGAAGGTCAGCGGGTGGACTGCTAACGGCTCGGTAGGCACGTCATCACTCCTGTCGTCCGCTCAAGGCGTAGTTGGAAGGCTACTTCCCGTGTCCGAGTACGGGGAGGGCGTCCCCGGCAGAAACCCCCTAGAAACGTTCCGGTGGGCCGATCTGCGCCGTTGACTGGGTATCAGCCGTCGGCGAGCGAACTCGGTTGGACGCTCGCGGAGAGGCTCCTCAGATCGGTGGTTCCATTCCCGCGTCCCCGTCGGGGATGGAACCGCTCTCCAGCTCTTCGGAGGCGTCCGCCATGCCCACGCTCGTCCATCGGTTCGTCCTCACGGGTACCGCATCCGAGGTGCCCCCGGCTCGACGCGAGATCGTCGACAAGGTGCGCGCATGGGGTGTGCCGCTGGACGAGGCGACCGCCGACGCCATCCGACTGGTCGCCTCCGAACTCCTGACCAACGCCGTCGTCCACGGGACGGGGCCGATCACCGTCGGGCTGTCCAGCCGACCCGGCCGCTTGGTCATCGACGTCCTGGACGGCCACCCGGCGGTCCCGCGGAGCCGTTGTGCACAAGCGGACGACGAGAACGGGCGCGGCTTGGCGTTGGTCCGGCTACTCGCGACGCGCTGTGCCTGGGAGTCCGTCGGCCCCGGTAAGCGGGTGTGGGCGGAGATGGCGCTGCCCATGGCGGTGGAGGTGGGCCCTGCCGAAGCCGGGCCGCGCGACTTATCCGCGACGCGGGCCGAGGGCCGGGTCGGACCCAAGCCTGAGTCGCCGCGGTCGGCAGTCGCGTGATGGGAAGGCACGCAGTGCGAGCGGGTCCGCTGCCGGACCGCGACGTGGTCTTCCGCCCCACCCGCCGCGACATCGACCCCGTCACCGGGGAGCCGACGGCGTATGCCCTGTGGGACCGGCACGGATGGCAGGAGCACGGCGAGTGCTGGCTGTGGTGTGGCCGCGACGACGTCGAGGTGACGTGGATCGGGCCCGTTCGGTCGAGCGGCATACACGCGGATCTCTTCGCGTGCCGCGCATGCCTGTACGAACTGGACCAGCGCGTCCTGGAGGCCAACATGCGCCGGGACGTGGCCGTCCTCCCGTGAGCAGCCGAGCCGCCTGGCCGTAGGCGCAGAGCTGCGGCTCACCGTGCCACCCGATAGACCGGCGCCTCACGGAACCCGTCTCCCCCAGGGCCGTGAGGCGGCCATGACCTCCCGCCGGGCCCCTGGTGGGAGACCCGAAGAGGAAGGAGCACGAGGTGGAAGAGCGCACGGCGTCACAGCCGGCCCGTAGCGGCCTGCTGATGGCGGTCGAAGAGCTTACCGCCGTGCACGACCGGTACGACGGTCTCCGTTCCGACAACTCCGGAAGTTCCGGCGACGCGCCGTGGCCGGGCGGCGACGGCAACCTGCACGACGGCGAGTAGGTACGCACGAGCGGCTGGGGCCGTCACGGATGGCCGTGCCGGCCCCAGCCGTGTCCGCATCAGGTGACCACACCGTTGGAGGCACAGCGATGGAACATCGGTTGATCGAAGCGATCGAGACGGCACTCGGGTGGGGTGGGGCCGCGGAGCTGGGCAAGGACTTCGCGCGGGGCGAGCTGGACGACTCCGCACTGCTCTCCCGCCTCCTGACCCCCAACCGGCTGCTCGACATCGCCATGCGCAGAAGCCTGAACCGCCCCCAGTTCCGGTGTTTCCAGAACGGCGTGGAGGTGCACCCCGCCGTCTACTACACCGACAGCGTCAGCCCCCGAGGCCAGAGCATCCCCATGGTCAACATGCGCAGCCTCGGGAACCTCCTGCGAGACGGCGCGACGCTCATCCTCGACCAGGCCAACGTCTTCGACCCGACGATGGAGGTCGCGTGCCGAGCGCTGCAGTGGTGGTCCCAGGAGCGTGTTCAGGTCAACGCGTACCTGACGACGAACGACGCCGCCGGATTTCCCCTGCACTGGGACGACCACGACGTCGTGATCGTGCAGCTCGCAGGCGAAAAGGAATGGGAAGTGCGAGCCGCCTCCCGCAAGGTCCCCATGTACCGGGACTCCGACCCAAACAACACCCCGAGTGACGAGATCATCTGGTCCGGCGTGATGAGGACGGGCGACGTCATGCACATCCCCCGAGGCCACTGGCACCAGGCGACCCGGACCGGCAGCGGCTCGGGGAAGAGCCTCCACGTCACCTTCGGCATCACGAAACGCACCGGCGCCAATTGGCTCGCCTGGCTTGCCGATTGGTGCCGCGAGCGCGAGATCTTCAGGCACGATCTCGACCGCTGGCGAGGTCCCGACGGCGCGTCTCTGACCGAGGCCGCGGCGACACTGCTCGACGCGCGCTCCCCGGCCGACTACTTGGTCGCGTACGAACAGGAGACGACACTGCCTCGGCACGTGCCGTTTCTCGACATACTCGGGCCGCTCGACGCCGTGGTGTGCACCACCCACTTCCCTCCGCGGATCCGGGAGAGCGGGGAGACCGTCGACGTCTTGGCCGCGGGGAAGAAGCTGACCCTCGCGGCCAAGGCTTTGCCGGCGCTGCGTCTGCTCTTGAGCGGTAGGCCGGTCGTGCTGGAACACGCCGTGGCCGTAGTCGGGGCCGACGCGGCAGAAGTCGCCGGGATCCTGGTGGAGGAGGAGCTGTGCGCGGTCCTGACCCCCGAGTTGTCCTCGGGCTACACCGGTCTCGTCACGAGCGCCGGCTTCTGACCGGAGCGCTGGATCTGGGCGTCACCGCGCTCGACACCAGCACCAACTACTTCGGCTTCCGCTCGCACCGGATCCTGGCCGGGATCGCCGATGACCTGCTGCCGAAGTTCACGGTCTCCACGAAGGTCGGCTACTTCCCAGGGCACGGTGGGGCGGAGCACTCACTGGATCCCCTACGGCTGACCTCGGCCGTGGAAGACGTGGCCAAGGACCTCGGTCGGGAGCCGGATCTGGTGTTCCTGCACAACCCGGAACAATCGCTCCGGGAAACTGGCCCGCACCACAAGGAGGCGCTCGCCGCGGCGTGTACCGCCTTGGAGGACGCCACAGAGAAGGGGCTGTGCGCTGCATGGGGCGTCGCGTCGTGGGATCCGTCCCCGCTGCTGAGTCTGGTCGACGTGACCGTGCCGAGGCCGTCGGTTCTCATGGTCCGCGCCGGCTTGCTGGTCGGTGCGAAAACGCTGGACGCATCGGACACCCTCGTCGACGCGTGGGACCTCAATCGCGGTGACATTTGGGGCATGAGCGCCTTCGGGGGCAGCACGAGTGCCCCTGTGTGGGACAAGGTCGACCCGCGCCTCTTCCTTCAGGACGTCGGCTGGTTCTCCCCCGTCCAGGCGGCGTTCAGAACCGCCTACCACCTACCGCGAGTCGCCTCCATCGCTGTGGGCACCGATGAACCGGCTCACCTGCGGGAACTCCTAGGAGCCTTGGCAGGCCAGGTGGAGGAGCGGACCGTCCAGGAGTACCGCAGACTCCTCCGCGTCCGCACACGTGATCACCCTGTCTGAAGCTCGTCGATGACGTGCTCGGCCATGCGCCGCGCGGGCTCCAACCGAGGATCCTCCGGGTGCGCATACGGTCCGAGGATCTTCGAGCAGACGAACAGCGTCATCAGCTTGCCGTCCCGACTTTCGAAGTCCTGTCGACGCTCCTGCCGTACACGGTCGGCCAGAGAAGGGACGGCGAGTGAACTCCCCCATAGAGAGGCGGAGTCCAGCCCCTGCGGGGCGTTGCCCCAGTCCTCCCAGTCAAAGAGACTGAACACCGGCGCCGTTACGTTGGCCCAGTTCAGGTCTGCGTGGGCCGGCACCCAACGCTGGACAGTCGTCTCGAAGTCACCGGAAAAGAGGGCCCGAATGGACTCGGTGACCGACGCCTGGGTGATGGTGTCGGTATCCGGTGTAGCGACCCGCCCGGTTCGGTGCGCTGCCAGCGCGCCCAGGGAGGCGTTCAATCCAGCCCACCACTCGTTCGGGATCTCGGGGTCCTCACTCAAAACGGCGTTACCGACGGGACGGGCCGGCAGGAGGTCGGTCTCGTCGGCCCGCCACATCACCGTGGCGTTCGTGTCCCGCCAGACCACGCATCCCCGCCATGTCGGCTGGGAGACGCCATCCAGGCGGGCGGCACACTCGGCGCCGTTCCATCCTTGATCGGTGATCTTGTCGAGCAGGCGTCGTTCGATGCGAACCCAAGTTTCACGGTCTGTCCGGGCGCCCACGGACCGGCGCTTGCGAACCACCGTGTCCGGGAGGAAACGCACCTGAAGAGACCGCGCGACGCGGTCCAGGATCTCGTCAACCGGCTGTACGCGTAGGTCAACAGCCTGGCTCGTGGAGACCGGGAGCGACATACAAGCGACCGTAGCAGCGGGGGAGCCAGAGGTCGCCCAACTCTGCATCTCAGTTCGCCGGCGGCAGACAGCAAAGATCCACGAAGGACTGGCCAACGTCGCAGCGGCATGTGAACCTGGACGACCTTCTTGCAAAGCGCCAGGTCAAAGAGGTGATTGCCTGTGACTGCGGCGTCCTCGAGTCCCGGATTCTCCACCACCGTCGAGGCCCTGCGGCTTCGTGAGTGGCTGCTCGGTCCGGGTCAGGCCACGCTCGTGATGGATCAGTTCTCCGCCGACGACTTCCGCCTCGTCGTGGACGACCGCGCGGACGTACACGTCAACTCGAAGGACGGTCGCTTCTACCTCGGGTGGTTCCCGTTCGGGCGTCCTGGCACCGACGGCGAGGGATGGAAGATCGCCGTCGCCGGAACAGCCAAGGTACGCGGCTACCAGATGACCTTCGACACCGAGACGCCAGCCGACATCGTTGCCGCCGCAGTCGCTCGCGTCCTGGAGACCTCTCCGCCGGTGTAACCGTCAGAGGCTCGAGTCGACGCCCTCGGACGCCCTGGACGTTCGTCCTCCTGAGACTCCGGCGCAGTCGACCCAGTACCCGTTCAGCTTGCGCACCGCTGGCGGTATCAAAATCACCAAGCTCTTGGAGGCGTACCTGCATCCCGACTTTCCGATCGATCCACCCGCTCCGGCCAGCGTCCCGTCCGCTTGCTGGGTTGGCCCCCGGCACTTGGCCGGTGACGACGGGCGCCCATTTGACGCCGTCGCCGACACGCTCGCCGGCCTGGGCTGGACGAGCCTGACGCTCGTCCGTGGGCGCCGGGAGCCGGACGAGGCGCCGGAGGACCGTCAGGTCCTGCGCAGCATCGTCTTGCACATCAGCCCCGATTCCCTGCGGTGGGCGCAGTGGGTCTTGCCGGACGAGCCGTTCCACCTGGGCAACCTGCCGACGGCCTGGCAAGTGTCCGCTCGTTCGAATCTGGCTGGTCCGCTCGCCCAGTGGTCGGCCTACTTCACCCCGGAGGTCCCCGGAGAGGCCCTTGGCGCCTTCCTCACCGCGCTCGACGCCCGCGATCAGCCGGTCCTGCCGCTTGGTGGCCCCGAGCTGGTCCTTGACGTGGTTACGGCACACGGTTGGCTGCGTGACGTAGACCAGCCCGGCACGGGCGCGGTGGATCCGACGTTCGCCTCCCACCTTCGCCTCGGCGAGGTGCCGCCCCTCATCCAGGATGGCGATCCATTGGCACTGTTGGCTGAGGCTGGCGAGGCGGTCCTGGCCGGGTGGCAGGCGTGGGCCGAGCCGGTGCTCGGCGCGGGCTACCTGTGGGCCGCTTCGTTCAGCAGCAGCGTGCCGCACGACCTCGTCGCCGCCTTCGCCGACTCCCTCAGCTCCAGCGCACCGGTCCTGCGCCGGGTGCTCCCGGAGAGCACACGCGACCGCCTCCTGCGCGCTCCAGCCAGCTAGGCCATCCAACGCATGGAAGCCGGGCCTCCCCTCGGGGAGGCCCGGCTTTATGTTGCTGTGCCCTGGTCGGCGTCCTCATGCGTCACGGCTTGAGGTTGTTGAGAGCGGTCCGCCTCCACGCCTGATGCTTCGTTCTGCGTGACGAGTCCTACCGGCTATCGCTTGGAACGCACACGCCTCTGTGCCAGATGCCGGAGCGGTCGTCGGAGCTGGTCACCAGCGCGTGGGGTACGTATCGGCGCGGGGGCCAGGGTTAGAAGGCGTAGGGGGTGAAGGGACGGATTGGGTCGACGATAAGCCCAAGGAGGCGATCGAGCTCCGCTCGCTCGTCCTCATTCATGAGCTCGACAGCGTTGCCGAGTATCTTCACGTCGAGCCGATCCCAGAACGGGGCCAAGAACTGGTCGAGGGCATCCGGGGCTCCGTCCAGAGTGCGCCGGTAGTCCTCGTAGCGCTTGAGCTGCGTCCTAGCCTCTGCGAAATCGTCGCGAGTGACCTCGTCAATGAGGCTCTGCTCGTGCTTGCTGAACGGGCGCCCGTCGAGGTGGTACCAGTTGCCGGTCTCTATTCGGCGCTCGGCGTCCGTGTCGCAGAACAGGACGACGGTCTCCGGTCGTGCTTGGGTCTTGGGCATACGGGAGCTCCTCCTGGGAGTGGGTGGGTGAGACATCAATGGTCGGGAGAATCGCCGGTTTGCCCAACCGGCGATCGTCGGCTATGTTGCGTCGCTTTCCGGTCAGCGGCGGCGGCTGGAAGAGTTCGCGGTGTCCTGCGCCAGCGGCGTGTTGGGCACTGAGGGCTTCTGGCGGTGACTGCCTTGGGTGAGTGCCTCGTGAGAGCTTTCGGACAGGGTGGGCAGGTGGGCGCTGTGGCGCAGGCGCCAGACGAGGACGTCGCTGATCGAGGTGGCGGTGTCGAGCTCGCGCCGCCGGGCAGCGTCGGCCAGCAGAGCTGCCGGGTCGTGGCCGGCCTTCCGGGTGTCGTCGAGGGTGGTGGCCAGTGCGGACCAGCCGCCCTCGGCCAGGATCCGTTCTGCCAGCTCGGGTAGCACGTGGTGAACAAGGTCGGCCTGCCGCTGCCGGACGCGCGGGGCCAGGCGCCGGCCTCGCTGGCCCAGTGCGGCCAGGGGCTCCCGCGCAGCGGCCTGGTAGGCGGCGCGCAGATGCTCGGCGGTTTGTCGGGCTGCTGCGGCCTGCTGACTGTGGTGGTTCTTGGCGTGCCAGTTCGCCGCGGCGATGGCAAGGAAGAACGCCATGTCGATGAGCATCGCGGTGGTGGCGCCGTCTTCCCCTCGGCCGAGCGCCGGCCCGCTGTGGACGAGGTCGCGGGCGGCTTGACGCAGGGTCCGGGCATGCCCGCGTACGGCCCTCACGTGGGAACGGCTGGCCCGCTCGAACACGAATGCTGCCTCGCGGAGTTCGGCGCGGGTGTGGGCGGCGGACGTTTTGGCCAGCGCGTCCAGTACCTCACCCGCCGCAGCGATCTGGGCCGCTGCTGTGCCGTCGTCACTCTGGTCGATGATCAGCAGGGCCTGCCAGGTAGCGGCGGTGGCCCTGCGGCGCGCGAACGCGGGACCCGTCATGTCCGGCAGGGCGGGCTGCTGCGGCCCGGAGCCATCCGCTGTAGTGGGCTCCGCGGGCAGGGCCCAGCGTTCGCGGATGCGGGGGAGGGACAGATCGGGTGCGAGTTTCGAACCGGAGTAGAAGACCGGCTCCCCGTCCTTGTTGTGGTCGTCGGGCAGGGCGACCTTGTAGCCGAGCAGGTCGCCGGAGGGCGCGATGCGCTTGCGGATCAGCAGACCGGCGGCGGCCAGGCGATCGAAGAACTCCTCCGTGGAGGCGGTGCCTGCGGCGGCGCGGCGGACGGTCTCGCGCAGTTCCTCACGCGCGGTGCGCTCGCGGCCTTCCCGTTTAGCTTTGTGGCGTTCGGCGCTGGTGGGCCGCTGGGCGGCAGTGCCGTCGCCGGCGTGGAGGCGGCGCAGCCCGTAGTCGATCTCGATCTTGCGGGCTTCGTCCTGGGAACGTTTGCCGTCCCGGCGGAGGCGGGCCTGGCGGCCGTCCTCGCGGACGATGGTGGCGATGATGTGGATGTGGTCGTCGGCGTGCCGGACCGCCGCCCATCGGCAGGCGGCGTCGTCGCCGTCGGGTGCGATGCCGGTTGCGGCGACCATCCTGCGGGCGATCTCGCCCCACTGCTCGTCCAAGAGGATCGGGTCTTCGGGGGCGGCGCGTACCGACAGGTGCCACACGTGCTCGGTCGGCCGTCGGCTCTCGGGCAGGGCCATGACTGGCTGGTCGAGCAGCCGCTGGAGAGCGCCGTACGTGGCGTCGAGGTCTCGGCCGGGATCGGGGGCAAGGCTGTCCCATGCAGCCACCAGGTGCGGGTCGATGTGCTCCTCGTGCGTGCCAGGGCCGTACAGGTAGTGGAGCAGGCCGATGGTGCGCGTGCCCCTGGCATGGACGCGTGGGATCACGCAGCCGCCTGGTTGTCCAAGTACTGCTGGGTGAAGGCGTCGACCCGCGTGGCGGCGCGCTGGACGGCGGCGAGGACCGCCTCGGCCTGCGGGGCCTCGGCTCCGGAGTTCAGCGCTCTGGCCACCTGGTTGAGGTTGTTTCCGATCTGCCCGAGGCGCCGCCGCAGCGTGAACAACTCCTGCAGCATCTCCTTCTTGCCTGCGATGTCCGCGGTGGTGCGGTTGAGGTCACGGGCAGCGTTGAGAGCCGAGCGGGCAAGAAACCCGGCCATGCTCATCCGGCACTCGGCGGCTGCCCGGACGAGCAGTTGGTACTCGTCGTCATTCATGCGGCAGCTGGGCTGGCGCACGCGCTTCTTCTCGTCGCGCAGACGCTCACGCTGCTGCACACGGGGCTTCGACGAAGCGGCGTGAGCACAGTCGGTGCTGTGGCACGCGCGCGGTTCTTCCCTCTCAGGATGCGATCCGCCCTCGGTCGCATCCTGAATGATGGGCGCCCCCCGGTGCCGATCTGCTCGCACCGCTGTCGGGGCGGGGCAGGCAGGAGCATTGCTCCCGCCGGGAGCAATGCTCCTGCACCAACTTGCTCCCGACGGGGCAGGGGCGGTCGGCAAGGATTCCTCGTGAGGCTTGGGGTCTTCGTGGTGCGGGGTGTGCATGGGGCCCTTCGGGTCGGGGTCTGGTTGGGAGTGTTGGTGCTGGGGAATCAGCGGAGTGGATCGCCGGCCGTGGCCTTGAGCTGGGCCTTGAACTCGCGGACGACTCGTCCGACGTCGTCGCTGGAGACGGTGTAGCCGACCGCGCGCAGGGCGGCCTCGACCCGGTCGCGTCCGACGCTGCCGGTCTCCTCGTAGATCCGGCGAGCGTGCTTGAGGATGACCTCATCGGAGGCGCGGGCTTTGCCGGTGTGGCGCTTCTTCCGGGCAGCCGGTTTCCGCTCGCGCCTGCCTGACACGCTGCCCGCGCTGTTGCCCGTAAGCGCCGGGCTGTCTTCGGCTTCTGCCCGTGCGGGCAGCCCGGGCACCAGGCGGGCAGGCTCCGAGCGGGCAGCCGGAGGCGCCTCGTCGTCACCCGGGTCTGATGGGTGTGGGCGGGCAGCGTCCTCTGTCCGAGGCAGTGGTGCCGGGCGGGCGGAGCGCGGGCGGCTGTGCCCGCCTTCATGGTCGGGGGCCGAGGCCGGAGTCTGCCAGCGCGGAGACAGCGTGATGGAGGCGAGGCCGAGGGCCTGCTTGCGGGTGGCGAGCTTGCGCAGCAGCAGCTCGTCCTGGAGCGGGTCGCCGTCGACGTCGGCCCGCTCCAGCGCCTCGTGCAGGCGTTCCGTCAGGCGCGGCGGCGGCGAACATCGCGACACGCTCGGCGGCGCCGAAGGACGACAGCTACCGCACCATCGACTCGATGGACTGGCTGTCGGCGCTGGTCGCCAACCACATCGCCCGCACGAAGCCCAAGCCGTGCCCCTGCCACGGCAAGACCTACGTCTTCCGAGGACAGGGCGCGGCCCGCACAGGCGGCCACCAAGGCGCGAAGCTCGTCGACGTCGCCCGCCGTGCCGGCGTCTCGACCGGCACGGTGTCCAACGTCCTCAACCACCCCGAACGCGTCACCGAGGCCACGCGAGAGAAGGTCGAGCAGGCCATCGCGGACCTTCGGTTCGTCCGGGGCGGCGTCGTACCGGAGCCTGCCGCCCACTGGCGCAGGAACGGTTTCGCAACCTGGCTGTTCACGCCAGCGGTCTCCGGCTGGTACCCGAAGAAGGCACCACAGGAGCCACGGCCGGTGCCCCTACTCGGCGAGCCGTGGCCCGGTGTCCCGGCACGGGGTCGGGGTGCCAGCGAACGGGCCGACGCCTGCTGGCTCCCGATAGCCAAGGGACTTACGCCCCACGGCCTCCGCCACACCCACCGGACGATCATGGAGGACCTGGGAACCGAGAAGGTGCTCATGGACGAACGCATGGGCCACATCGACGGCTCGGTCTCGGCACGCTACGCCCACGTCACTCCAGGCATGCGCAAGCGCCTCATGCTGGGGCTGACCGAGCAGTGGGAGGCAGCACTCGACGCACGTTTGGCCATGAGTGCCACGTCACCAGTGTGCGTGCTGAGTGATCTCCTGCGGGCACGCGAGGTGTCACGGGTGTCCGTCAAGTCGTAGCAATAACAGTGCTGTGCCCTCCGGCGACCACTCCCGGAGGGCACAGCCATGTCCGTGATGCCTCCGCGAGGCCGCGTCAACTCCGTGCGGCCGTCTCACTCCAGCAGTTACGACGATTGCCCAGTAGCGGGGCCAACGGACTTGGCTCAATAGGTACATGGAGACTGGCGAGCACTGGGCATACCGCGCAAGGCCGAAGGAGCTGGGCAGCCCTGTCAGGCGGGTGGAAGTCGTGCGAGTGGGCGGTCGTGGCAGGTCTGGCTGGGTCCATGTCCGGTTCTTGGAAGGGGATGACGCCGGCCTGCAGGAATGGGTCAGCCCCGGCTGCCTCGTAGCACCGTGGTCAGACGTCGACGCGTTCCGCGCGGATGACGAGGCAGAGCTCAGACTGGCCGAGGCGTCACGCCACGTACGGGGCGGTACGGATTTCGAGGCCGCGCGCCTGATCCTCGGGTTCGTCCGGCCGAAGAACAGGCTGCGCCTCCGCCGAGGGGTGGCGGACGCGGGAGTTCTGGAACTGAGCCGACTCGACGAGACAGCGCCGCTCATCGGCATGGACGCCACCGCGCTCCGCAGTGAACCGATGGTGCACGAGGACCGCGCCGGCATGTGCCTGGCCGGCTGGCCGGTCACCGAACGCGTCGCCCGTCAGGTAGCGGGCCGCCTCGCCGACGAGATCCTTCCGGAGGTGGACCGCAAGCAACAGGACATCGAGCATGAGCGCGCACAGCCCTCCCGGTACTCCTACCGTCGTCGGGACGACCGCAAGTTGGATGCGGAGGCGGCCGTCCTGCGGACCGTCCGGGTGTGGTGCGGCGAGGACAAAGCTGAGCGCTACGACGAGCTGGTCGCACTGCGCGAAGAGGTCATCCGGCTCGGCCAGCTGGTGGAGAAGGCGGTCAAGGCTCTACGCGACCGTGGGCACGGCGTCATCGCCTCCACCATTGAGCGCGACCTTGGCGTCCATATCGCCAGCCTTGATCCTGACGTGCGTCGATAGAGCCGCGCCACGGCTCCGGGGTCGGCTTCGGCGGCTCGGGCCGTGCCGCAGGCTGCTCCCTCTCCGGCCGGTGCGGGTTCCAGCCGCCGAGAAAGGGCCGTAGCTGATCTCCCGTCGGCTCCGCGTGGAAGTCGAGAACGGCCAGGCCCCTGCCGTTCATGGTGGGGTCCAGCCGGTCGGCCTCCGCCTTCCCCCAAGCCGACCACTCTCGCAGCCTCTCGGCTTCGACGGCGTCGTCCGATATGGCGGCGGCTTCGTCCAGAGCAACGCAGAACACCCGGATCTCTCCAGCCACCTTCCACTGCTCCAGGGCTGTGCCGAAGTGCTCCGCCCGTAGGGCGTGAACCGCCTTGATTGAGGCGGCACTGACGGCGGACTCCCACTCCCGCCTCTCGCGCTCCTCCCGCTCCGCCTGGAGACGCCGACGCTCCGCCTCCTGCCGTTCCCGCTCCTCTCGCAGGCGCCGCTGCTCTGCCTCCCGTTCCAGCCGAGCCCGCTCCTGCTCCTCCGCGCGCGCCTTCAGCGCCCGGAACACCGAACCGACCTGCTCCTCCAACGGCTTCTTGGCGGTGTCGGCCCATTCCTTCTTCCAGCCGTAGCTGTGGCCGTAGCCGTAGCCCGAGTGCTGGCTGATCAGCAGTTCCAGCTCGCCGGAGGGCTCGAACCTGTGCGCCGGCGTCACCCGCTGCCAGTCGTACGTACGTCGGCCCGGCTGCTTGGGCACGTACCGGACCTGCTTCTGCCGTTCGCGGAAGCCGACCTCGTACGTCCTGCCGTGAACGGTGAGCAGGGGCCTCGGTTGCTTGCGCTTCTTGGACACCGTGATCTCGCCGTGGCGGGCGAGTGCCTGCTCGGCGAGGAGCCGGAGAAGCGAGAGGACTCGCGGCAGGACCTCCTCCGAGATCTCGAAGGCGCTGTGGTCCGCAGTGACAGCGGCGATCACGTCCTCGACATCGCTGATCACCCGGCTGCGCGCCAGCCGGATCCGGTTCCACTCGGTGTCGTCCTCACCCGACACCCTGAGCAGACCGAGGAAAAAGTCCCCCTTCGCCCGGCCGCTGTACTTCAGGTGGTACCCCTCGGGCGCACACTGCCGGGCTGCGTCGAAGGCCCTGCGGTAGCGGGCTCGCTCCTGGTCGCTGGGGTTCGGGATCCGGAGGAACCGCCCAGCCTGTTGTACCTCCGCGATCAAGGCGGCTCCGATTTCCGCTGACGACGCCTGCGGGGGCTTGGCGGCGCGTTGCGGCGCCGGCTTCGTCGTGGGCGGAGCTGTTTCTCGCTTCTGCGGAGGAGGGGCCGGTCGTGTCCGTTGCTCGGAACCCGCCGACCGCTGCTTACGCGGCGCCGGTTCCGGCCGGTCCGGGTGATGGCCGTGTTCCAGGTAGAAGCGCCCCGCGTCAGTGATCTCCGCCCGCCACTTCCCATCCTGCTTGGGCATGGTGATCAGACGCCGCTCCTTGAGCGCGCGGGCGGTGAGGGCGAACTCTGGGCTGTCCGACGTGACGGGGTCGGCTCCGCCCCCGATGCGGGTGAGGAGTGCGAGCTGCCGGTCATTTAACGGAGACCATCGGTGCATGGCGATCGTCGTACCGCCTGTGATCGGCCTCGCACAACCGTAGGGATGACCCTTTCCCAGCGTGAGCGGCAAAGAGCGGGCTGGACGGCGGACGGCCGCTCGCTGGGAGCCGCCGGGAGCCGGATTCCGGAAGTTGGCTCCCAAACGGCTCCCAAAACGGGGTCACAAAGCAAATCAGGCCCGGTGCTGATCCCTCAGCACCGGGCCTGACCTGGTGTTTCTCTGTCGGGGTGGCGGGATTTGAACCCACGACCTCTTCGTCCCGAACGAAGCGCGCTACCAAGCTGCGCCACACCCCGATCGTCGCCACTCTCGCGGCGACGTCGTTTACTTTAGCCCACCCGGAGCCGGAGACGAAATCCGGTTCTACCAGCGGCGGCGCAGCGGGTTCGGGCGGATGCGGTCCAGGGCCGCGAGGAGGACGCCCAGGGCGTAGAGGGAGAGGCCCAGGAGGAGGGCGTTGCCGAGGACGCCCTTGTAGCCGTGCTCGTCCACGTCGAGGAAGGGGTAGAGGTAGCGGTCCTGGGTGCCGGGGAGGAGGAGTTCGCCGCGGGCCAGGGAGAAGGTCAGGTAGGCGAGGGGGTAGAGCAGCCACGCGGCGGCCTGGCGCAGGTGGAGGCGGCCGGGGGTGGTGAGGAGCAGCCAGTCCAGGGCCGCGGCGGCGGGGACGGCCGTGTTCAGGATGTGCGTCGCGGCTGCTTGCCAGCCGGTGCCCGCGGCCGCGGCGTCGGTCGCGAAGGGGCTCGACGCGTTGGTCAGGAGCAGGTGGTGCACGAGGCCGGCGGCGACGACGTAGAGCAGGGCCGCGCCGGTGAGGGCGCCCGGCAGGGGGCGGCGGGCGGACCAGGCGCGGCGGGCGGAGGCGAGCGTGACCAGGGCGAGCAGGACGCTGCTCTGGAGTGTGAAGTGGCTGATCGTCCGGGTGGCCGGGCCTCCCGTCGCCAGTGCGAGTGTGACGCCCGTCAGGGCCAGCAGCGCCGTCAGGAGGCGGAAGGCGGCGACCAGCGGGCGGCGTACCGGGGTGATCACGGCGCTCGCCGGGACGGGGGAGGGGAGCAGGGCGGGCGGGCCAGGGACCGCGGGGAGGTCCGGGATGTCCCTGGGGATGGGAGGTATCGGCGCTGTCATGGCCTCAAGCTAGACAGACCGGACATACCGGGCTATGCGGGGTGGGCCGTGTGGGTTACCGCCACCGGCCCGCCCGCCGCGAGGGTGTCCCTCGTCACTCCCGCCCCACCAGCGTCAGCAGCGTCGCCTCCGGGGGGCAGGCGAAGCGGACCGGGGTGTAGCGGT
>NZ_JAPSIW010000751.1 GCF_031178505.1 Streptomyces sp.
GGCTGTGGTCCTCGCTGCGGGCGACCTCCATGAGCCCGCCGCTGCGCCGGGCGGCCTCGAAGCGGGCGGTGTCGGGGACGAAGCCCTGGACGACGAAGCGGCCGTGTTCGGGCAGGAGCCGGGCGGCGTTGGCCAGGCAGCGGACCTGGTCCTCCTGGGAGGCGAGGCTGTAGAGGGTGTTGAAGACGATGTAGGCGAGGGCGAAGGGGCCTTCGACGTCGAGTTCGGCGAAGTCGCCGGTGACCAGGGTGACCCGGTCGCTGCCGGGCTTGCCCCGCAGCACGTCGAGCATGTCGGGGGAGGCGTCGATGCCGGTGACGTCCACGCCCCGCTCGCTGAGCGGCAGGGCCACCCGGCCGGTGCCCACGCCGAGTTCGAGGACCCGTTTCACGCCGGTGTCGCGGGCGGCGCGGTCCGCGAGGGCGGCGAGGAAGCGGATGGTGTCCTCGGTGTCGTCCTGGAGGCGGACGATCCAGTGGTCGTAGATGTCGGCGAGCTCGTCGCCGTAGCTGGTCGGACCGTAGTTCTCCTGAGTGGCCATGCGGGGAGTCAACCTCCGTCGGTGGGCGGGGGCCAGGTGCGTTCGACCCGGCCTTCGGGGGTGGCCGTCCGGTCAGCCCGCGGCGGTACGGCCGCCGGGCGCGGCGGGGTCCGGCTCGCGTACGGCTTCCATGCGGGCGAACAGCCGGAACGGCAGGGTGGGCGCGCCGGTGAGGTGGGTGCGGTGGACCCGGCCGCCGGTGAACTCGGGCCGGGCGGCGACGGCCTGGCGCAGGGGGCCGTCGTCGGCGCCCCGGAAGTCGTAGACGAGGAGCCGGCCGCCGGGGCGCAGGACGCGGGCGGCCTCGGCCACGGCGCCGGGGACGTCGGACCAGTGGTGCATGCTGAGCGTGGAGACGAGGACGTCGGCGGACGCGTCGGGCAGGGGAAGGGCGGCGGCGTCCCCGAGGTGGACGGTGACGCGGTCGGTCAGGGCGTGCGCGCGGGCGTTGGCGCGGGCGCGGTCGACCATGGCGGGTGAGACGTCGACGCCGTGGGGGACGAGGTCGGGGCGGGTGCGGGCGATCCGCAGGAGCAGCCGGCCGGGGCCGGTGCCGATGTCGGCGACGACGCCGCCGCGGGGGGCGCCGCGGGAGACGTCGGCGGCGGCGCGGCGGTGGAGTCCGCCGAGGACCCAGCCGGAGAGCCGGTCGTAGGCCTCGCCGCTGATGCCCATGCCGCCGGGGTCCTTCCCGGGGTGGTGCGGGTGGTGGCCGTGGCCGCCGGCGACGCGGTGGACCGCGCGGTGGGCGGCGTGGAGGAGGGAGCGCATCGTGTACTTCCGGGGTGAGGGGTCGGGGGTCAGGAGGTCGGGGGGCGCGGGCGTCGTCGTCCCGGGCCTCTCAGGGGTACGGCGCCCCGGGCCCGGCCGGGGGCGGGGCCCGGCCCGGGGCGCCGTCGCACCGGCCCGCGCGCGGGGCGCGGGCCGATGCGGGCCGGGTGGTGCGGGGAGCGCGGGCTCCCGCGCCGGGTTCGGGTCCCGCCGGGGCCCGGACCGGTCAGGCCGCCTCGGGCGCGGGTGCCGGGCCGTCGGCCGCGGGTTGCCGGCCGGGGCTGTCGGGCCGGGGCAGCAGGGCGATGAGCGCCACGAGGAGGACGGCGAGCGGCACGCCCCAGGTGAAGACCTCGGGGATGGCGGCCGCGGTGGCCTCCGGGCCGCCGGGTCCGGAGGCGACCTCGCGGGCCAGCAGGTTGCCGAAGAGGGCGACGCCGATGGCCATGCCGAGGCCGCGGATGGACAGGTTGGCGGCGGTGGTGGCCGCCAGGTCCGGGGGCGCTGCGGCGTTCTGGGAGACCACGACGAGGTTCTGCATGAGCAGGCCGAAGCCGAGGCCGAGGACCGCCATCTCGGCCGCCACCAGGATGTACGGGCTGCCGAGGTCGAGCAGGCTGAGGAGCAGGAAGGCGACGGTGAGCAGGCCCGCCCCGGTGAGGAGGTACGGCTTGAAGCGGCCGCTCGCGCCCGCCTTGCCGCCGGCGATCGCGGAGATGGCGACGAAGGGGATGAAGTACGGGTTGAGCGCGAGTCCGGCCTGGGTGGCGCTCATGTCGTAGGCGGCCTGGAGGAAGGTCGGCATGAAGACGATGGAGCCGTACAGGAGCATGCCGACGACGGCGGTCGCGGGCAGCGCGACGCGCAGGGCCGGGTTGGTGAACAGCCGCAGCGGGAGGAGCGGGTTGCGTGCCCTGCCCTCCCACCACACGAACAGGGCGGCGAGCACCGCGCAGAGCGCGATCAGGCCGAGGATCTGGCCCGATCCCCAGGCGTACTCGCGGCCGCCCCATTCGGTGACGAGGAGGAGGCTGACGACGGCGCCCATGAGGAGCGCCGAACCGGCGAGGTCGACGGGTGCGCTGGCGGCCGCCTTCGGCAGGCGCAGCGCGTAGGCGCACAGGGCGATGGAGAGCAGGCCGAGCGGGATGTTGATGTAGAAGATCCAGCGCCAGCCGGCGGTGTCGGTGAGGATGCCGCCGGCGAGCGGGCCGCCGACGCTGGCGAGGGCGAAGACGGCGCCGGTGAGGCCCTGGACCTTGCCGCGCAGATGGGTCGGGTACAGCTCGGAGAGCGCGACGGTCGGGATCACGAAGAGGGCGCCGGCGCCGATGCCCTGGAGCACCCGGGCGGCGATGAGCTGCGGCATGGACGTGGCCAGCCCGCACAGCAGCGAGGCGGCGGAGAAGAGGACGACGGCGCCGATGAAGACGGAGCGGCGGCCGAGGCGGTCGCTGACGCGTCCGTAGAGGGTGCCGGTGGCGGTGGAGGCGAGGACGTAGGCGGTGACGACCCAGCTGAAGGAGTCGCCGCCGCCGATGTCCGCCGTGATGTCGGGCAGGGCGATGGCGACGACGGTCTGGTCGAGCACGGACAGCAGGATGCCGAGCACGAGGCCGGCGGTGGCCAGGGGGACGTTGCTGTCGTGCGCCGGAGCGGCGGCGGCGGTGGTGCCGGTGGCTCCGGAGGAGGTGCTGTCGGACATGGCGGGTCACGCCCTCCCGGACGCGAAGGGGTTGGGGAGCTTGAAGTCGACGCTGACGAGGTCCTGGTCGATGACGGTGCCGGCGACGGTGCCGCTGGCGGCGGCCGCGACCACGGCGGCGAGCGGGACGGGCACGGTGGCCCGGCGGGCCATGTCACCGGCGGCGTAGACGCCGGGGACGCTCGTCTGGCCGAACTCGTTGACCTCGACGCAGGCGTCGGGGAAGGTGGCGCAGCCGAGCCGCTCGGCGAAGTCGGCGCGCTGGCGCAGGGTGGTCTTGATGAAGGCGGCGTCGCGTTCGAGGGCGGAGCCGTCGGTGAAGACGATGCGGCGCAGGGCGGTGCCCT
>NZ_JAPSIW010000752.1 GCF_031178505.1 Streptomyces sp.
CGGACGGTCGGCATGAACAGCTGGTCGTCGGGGTCCTGGAAGACGATGCCGACCCGGCGGCGGATCTCGGCCATGTGCCGCTTGCCGACCGGCAGACCGGCGACGGTGACGGAGCCCGCGCCGGCGGCGAGGATGCCGTTGAGGTGCAGGACGAGCGTGGTCTTGCCGGCGCCGTTGGGGCCCAGGAGGGCGACCCGTTCGCCGCGCCCGACGGTGAGGTCCACACCGAAGAGGGCCTGGTGGCCGTCGGGGTAGGCGTAGGCGAGGCCGGTCACCTCGAGCGAGGGCGGGAGCGGGGCGGTGCGGGTCACGGGGTCCGTCCGAGGAGGCAGATGAGGCAGATCAGGAGCGCGGCGAGCGGGAGGGCGGCGGCGCGCGCCCACTCGGCCCGGGTGGCGGGCGTCTCGTCGAGGACCGGCAGGGTGCCGGTGTAGCCGCGGCTGACCATGGCGAGGTGGACCCGCTCCCCGCGCTCGTACGAGCGGATGAAGAGGGCGCCCGCCGAGCCGGCGAGCACGCCCCAGTGGCGGACGCCCCGGGCCTCGAAGCCGCGCGAGCGGCGGGCGACGGACATGCGGCGCATCTCGTCGGTGACGACGTCCCCGTACCGGATCATGAAGGAGGCGATCTGGACGAGCAGCGGGGGCATCCGGAGGCGCTGGAGGCCGAGGAGCAGGGCCCGCAGGTCGGTGGTGGCGGCGAGGAGCACGGAGGCGGCGACGCCGAGGGTGCCCTTGGCCAGGACGTTCCAGGCGCCCCACAGGCCGGGGACGCTCAGGGGGACGCCGAGCAGCTCGGTCCGCTCGCCGGGCACCACGAACGGCATGAGCAGCGCGAACGCGACGAACGGCACCTCGATGAGCAGCCGCTTGAGCAGGAAGCCGGCCGGGACGCGGGCCGCGCCCGCCACGCCCGCCAGGAGCAGGGCGTACAGGGCGAAGGCCCAGACGGCCTCGCGGGGCGTGGAGACCACGACGACCACGAAGCCGAGGACGGCGACGAGCTTGGTGTGCGGGGGCAGCTCGTGGACCGGCGAACGGCCGGGCCGGTGGAGCCGGTGGGCGTGCCCCGCGCCCACCTCAGGCGTCCGCGGGGGTCTTGCGGCGGCGTGCGGCCCAGAAGACGCCGGTGCCGGCGGCGAGCGTGACGCCCACGCCGATGACGCCGGCGAGGCCGCCCGAGAGGCGCTCGGTCTCGACGCCCTCGACGCCGTAGTCGGCGAGCGGGGAGCCGGCGGCGGCGTGTTCCTCGGCCTTGGCGTCGATGCCCTGGTCGGCGGCGACCTTCTCCAGGCCGTCGGGGCTGGCGGAGGCGTAGAAGGAGACGACCCCGGCGAGGACCAGGGCGGTGACGACGCCGCCGATCCACAGCTTCTTCGGCGAGCCCGACGAGGCCGGCGCGGTCGCCGCGGTGCCGGCGGCGGGCCGGGCGTCGACGAGTTCCCCGCCGACGCGGAGCTTGAGCGGGGCGGTCAGGCCGCGGGCGCCGTACACGAGGTCGGGGCGGACGGCGAGGACCGCGCCGACGGTCAGCATGGTGATGGCGGCCTCGCCGACGCCGATGAGGACGTGCACGCCGAGCATGGCGGTGAGGACGGTCCCGATCGGTACGTCGGTGGTGCCGCCGACCGCGTAGAGCAGGGTGAAGGCGGCGGCCGAGGCCGGCACGGAGACGAGCGCGGCGACGAAGGCGGCCGCGGTCACCGAGCGGCGGGCGCGCGGCAGGACGAGGACGAGTCCGCGGAAGAGGGCGTAGGCCACGGCGACGGTGACGACGCCCATCACGGTGATGTTGACGCCGAGGGCGGTGAGACCGCCGTCGGCGAAGAGGAGCCCCTGCATGAGCAGGACGACGGCGATGCAGCAGACGCCGGTCCAGGGTCCGACGAGTATCGCGGCGAGCGCCCCGCCGAGGAGGTGACCACTGGTTCCGGCGGCGACCGGGAAGTTCAGCATCTGGACGGCGAAGACGAAGGCGGCGACCAGACCGGCGAGCGGGGCCGTGCGCTGGTCGAGTTCGCGGCGGGCTCCGCGCAGGCTGACGGCGACGGCGCCGGCGGCGACGAGACCGGCGGCGGCCGACACGGGGGCGTTGATGAATCCGTCAGGTACATGCACGCCCGAATGATGGACGCTGCTGCAAAGCACTTGCAAGAGCGCACGGATCACAGAACGGCACGGAGTGGCGTGCGCGACACCGGGGCGGCGCATGCGCGGCGCGCGCTCCGGGAAGGAGGACCTGTACGGGAGGGATCGAAGAGGCCGAAGAGGACCGAACGTGAGGAGCTCTCCGATGGACCCCGCGGATTCCGCGGAGGGGCACGCCGCAGGCGGCCCCGCCGCGCACCACCTCCCGCCGGCCGGCCGCCCGGTCGAGGACCGGGCCCGGGGGCGGATCGTCAGTGACGCCCCCCTCTCCCGTCCCGTCCCCGTCGCCCTCCGCTTCGACCCGGGCTCCTCCCCCGCCACCGTGCGCTTCGTCTTCCCCGGCGAGGTCGAGTGGGCCTTTCCGCGCGCCCTGCTGGAGCACGGGATGCGCGTGCCCGCCCACCGGGGCGATGTCGCGGTGTGGCCGTGCGGGCGGGTGCAGACGGTCGTGGAGTTCCACGGCGAGGACGGCGTCGCGGTCGTCCAGTTCGACACCGCGGCCCTGGTCCGTTTCCTGCGCCGCACCTACGCGGGCGGTCGCGGCTCCGAACGCTCCGCCCGTGCGGAACCGGCGCCGACGGGCTCCACCCGTACCGACGCCGCCCCTGCCGAAGCCGTGGCCCGGCGCAGCGGCGCACGGACGCCGTCGGCGCGTCACTGACCACCGGCCGGCCGGAGCACCACCCCGGGCACGTGGCCTGCCCGGCGTCCCGCGACGCACGGACGCCGCCGGCGCGTCGCTGAACGACACGCCGACGGCGTCCTGCCGCGTCGGTTCCCCGTCCCCACAGGTCCCGGCGCGGTCCGGGGCACGCCCCCCGCTCAGGGGCCGCCCCGGGGTATCGGGGGCGGGCGCGGGCCTTCGGAAGCGGGACCCGCGCCCCTGCCGGTCAGGCCTTCACGAGGTCGGCCTCCGGCCTGCCGGCCGCGGCGTCGCGGGCGGCGGCCAGGCCCTCGCCCTCCACGTCCACGTTGGGCAGCGCCCGGTCGAGCCACTTCGGCAGCCACCAGGCCTTGGCGCCGAGGAGTGCCAGGACGGCCGGGACGATCGCCATGCGGACGACGAAGGCGTCGAAGAGGACGGCCACGGCCAGGCCGAAGCCGATCATCTTGACCATCTGGTCGGACATCCCGATGAAGCCGGCGAAGACCGCGATCATGATCACGGCGGCGGCCGTGACCACCCGGGCGCTGTGCCGGAAGCCGGTCACGACGG
>NZ_JAPSIW010000753.1 GCF_031178505.1 Streptomyces sp.
TCGCCCCCGGCGACACCCTGCTCCTCTACACCGACGGCCTCACCGAGGCACGTACCGGAGAGGACCGCACCAATCTGTTCGGTGACGAGGCCCTCCTTGCGTTCGTGGCGCGACACGCCGGAAAATCACCCCACGACGTGATCCAGGCGCTGTCCGGCCTCCTGGACGGTTTCGGCGACGGCCTGGAGGACGACACCGCCCTCCTCGCGCTGGGATCCCCCGCTCCGTCCTCCGACCGAACTCCGACGAGAACCCCATGAGCCCGCTGAAGATCACCACCCGAGACGCCCCGACCGGCCCCGTCCTGGACATCACCGGCGACCTCGACTACGCCCTCGCACCCCAGCTGCGCGAGCGGCTCACCACCCTCACCCTGCGCCCCGGCCAGCGCCTGATCCTCGACCTGGGCGGCATGACCTTCTGCGACTCCAGCGGCCTGACCGCCCTGATCGCGGCACGCGCCCACGCCCACGCGGCCCAGGCGGACATCGCCCTGGCCTCGGTCCCCGACGCCACCCTGCGCGTCCTGCGCATCGTCGGCCTCGACCAGGTCTTCGCCCTCTACCCGGACAGCGACACCGCCGCTTCGGTATGACCCCCCGCGGACGGAGAACCGGACCGACGGCACGCCGATCCGGGACACTCCCGCGCCCGCGCGCCCGACACGCCGTGCGCGGGGCGTCGGCGCGGGTGGGTCGGCGCTCGTCGTCGCCGGGCTGAGGACGCGGAAGGACGCCGAACGCCGGAAGGACGCCTGAGCGCCACGCGGCCCACGCCCCGGCCGAGTTCCCCACCCCGCTCCCGCACCCCGGGTCGCCCGGCGTCGTCGCCCCCGTCGACGACGCGACGAAGGCATCGTCGCCCGCCGAGCCGGGGGACGGGCGGCGCTCCGGCCGTCCCGGGATCCGCGAGCCCCCGGAGGCCCGCGCGGGCTCGAGCCCGGTGCACGGCAGCCGTCGGCCTGTCGGACCCACCCCCTAGGCTGTGCACCGATTTCGATCAAGGAGCAGAGCAGTGCGAATAGAGCGTCACCAGGTGGGCGAAGCGGTCGTGCGCGCGGCACGCGAGGACTTCACGAACCGCATCGGGGGCCAGGTTCGGTCCATGTCGAGGGCCGGCCGGATGGCCACCTACGAGTGGCGGGCGATCGCCGACGAGTTCCTCGACTACCTGGGCGCCCTTTCCGTCGAGGCACCCGACCTCGACACCGCGGAGGCCAAGGCCGTCCTCAAGGACGCCTCCGAGGCCGCGGCCGGCGCCGTCGCCTACGCCGCCTACCACCCGCACTGCAGCTTCCATGTCTTCCTGGACTACGTGAACTTCGGCATGAGCTACGACCCGGGCGCGGATGCCCCGGCGGAGAGCGTCGCGCCCGGGGAGTGGATCGACGCGCTCTGCCTCGCGGTCCTCAGGGACAAGGCCGCGTGGCACGGCGAGGCGTTCCACTTCGCCCGGCAGAAGTTCGCCGAGCAGGCCACGGGCACGCCGGCCGGCGAACTCGCCACGGGCTTGACGGCCGTGGCCCTGGGCGACACGGGCGACGACGAGGAGTCGCCGCCGAGCGCGCGGGCCAAGCTCTCCGCCGTCGACGCCGCCCTGGACCGCATCCGCGTCCGCGCCGAGGAGACCGGCGAAGAACTTCTCGACCGCCCGTACAGCGTGGCGCTGCGCACGCTGCGCGCCCTGACCGCCGAGGACCGCGAGGCCTTCGACACGGCGCTGACGGCACTGCTGGCCCGGCACAGCGCCGTCCACGGGCCGTCGGCCTCCCCGAGCACCCTTCTGCCGCTCGTTCCCCTCGCCCTCGCCGCGCTGGCGTACCGGACACTGGGGTGGACGCCCGCGGTCAGCTCCGGCTATCTCCCGCACGCGCTGGTCACCGGCTTCGAGACGCGGGGCCCGCGGGTCGCGGGGTTCGGCCGGCACCGGAGGCCGGACGCGGTCGCCGCGCTCGCCGCGGGGCCGCTGGTGGTGCGGCGGCCGGTTCTGGACTGGACGGTGAGCCCGCAGCTCGAGGCCAGGTACGAGGAGCGCGTCCGGGAGGCGTTCGCGCCGGAGGATCCTCCGGCCGTCCGGCGGCTCGCCGGTGTCATGGACGACCAGGAGCGCCTCTTCAAGTGGCGCGCGGGGAGCCCGGAGGAGGCCACGGAAGCCCAGCTCGCCACCCTTCGGCTGGCCTCCCGGACGGGGGCGGCCCTCTTCCGGATCGCACTGGCGGAGCCGGGCACCGAGGTCGAGGTGTCCATCGGCGGCCGCGACCTGCGCTACCCGGCCGAGCGGGGCGAGCATGCCGCCGCCGGCGTCTGGCAGAAGGCCACCGCCTTCGCCCTCATCACCGGAGTACGGGAGGACCTCGCCCCCTTGGTCCTCACCGGCCCCGCCTTCGCCCGCCCGGACGGCTCCGCCTTCAGCGCGTACCGCGAGGCCCTCCACGCCTACCTGAAGGGCACCGACCCCGAACAGGCGGCGCAGCGGGCACTGCAGCAGGGCGAGAAGGCCGAGGACTGGGGCTACGCCATGCCGCCGGCCGTCCTGCTGTCGCAGCTCGTGGACGGGGACGAGGAGAGTTTCAATCTGGCCCTGGCCGACGCGCTCGAGACCCACCGCGCCTACTACGAGGTCGCGGACCGCGCCGGCGATCCGGACGCGTCCGTGAATCTCGACATCCTCGCCCTGGCCTGCCACGCCCGCCGACGCGGCTGGGCCATCCGCGTCGAATCGCCCTACCTCCCGCCGAGCGTCCTGCGCGCCGCCGAACCGTTCTAGGGCCGGGGCCGGTCACAGGGCCCGGCCGTCCGCCCCACCGGGGGGAGGCGTGGCCGGGTCCGGTCACGGGGCCCCGCCGTCCGCCCCACCGGGGAGGCGCGCACGCCTGCGGGGTGCCGTGCCGCCCACGGGGGCCCGCTCGCGCCGGGCCCCCGCCTCGGGGGCGCGCTGTCCGGACGCCCGCGCCCCGGCCGGAGCGCCCAGGCCCGGTCACGCCCCGCGTCCCAGCCGGTTCCTCACCTGGGGGACGGAGGCCCGCAGTTCCCGCACCACGGCGCGCACGACTGCGGAACCGGCCAGTTCCGAGGTGGTGACGTAACCCACCTGGCGCGTCGGGCGACGGGGGCCGAGATCGGCTGTCCCGACCGACTCCGGTGCGCCGACCAAGGACAGGGCGGGCATGATCGCCATCCCGTGACCTCCGCTCACCAAGGAGAGCACGGCTCCGTCGTCCTCGGCCGCGACGGTCGCCGCCGGAATCCAGTCCTGTGCGGCCCACCAGTCACGGGTGTACGAACCGCAGTTCTCGGCCCAGTCGACCAGCGGAAGCGAACGCGGGGCGCCGTGCCCCCGCGCGTGGACCAGGGC
>NZ_JAPSIW010000754.1 GCF_031178505.1 Streptomyces sp.
ACGGTCGGCCGGGTCATGCCCCACGTGGAGGTGAAGATCGTCGACCCGGCGACCGGTCTCACGGTGGAGCGCGGGACCGCCGGTGAGCTGTGCACCCGCGGCTACGGCGTGATGCTCGGCTACTGGGACGAGCCGGAGAGGACGGCCGAGGCGATCGACGCCGGGCGCTGGATGCACACCGGCGACCTGGCCGTCATGCGGGAGGACGGGTACGTCCGGATCGTCGGCCGCATCAAGGACATGATCATCCGGGGCGGGGAGAACGTGTACCCGCGCGAGATCGAGGAGTTCCTCCACGGGCACCCGAAGATCACGGA
Organism: Streptomyces sp.; assembly: GCF_031178505.1. Taxonomy (GTDB): domain Bacteria; phylum Actinomycetota; class Actinomycetes; order Streptomycetales; family Streptomycetaceae; genus Streptomyces; species Streptomyces gulbargensis. The sequence continues at coordinate 318 of NZ_JAPSIW010000754.1, forward strand.
CGTGCAGGTCGTCGGTGTGCCGGACGAGCGGTACGGCGAGGAGGTCCTGGCCTGCGTGATCCCGCGCGACCCGGCCGACCCGCCCACTCTGGAGGAGCTCACCGCCTTCTGCCGGGACCGGCTCGCCCACTACAAGATCCCGCGCCGGCTGGAGGTCCTGGACGCGTTCCCGATGACGGTGAGCGGGAAGGTCCGCAAGGTCGAACTGCGCGAGCGGTACGGGGACGGCGGCTGAGGTTCCCGTACGCGGCGCGAAGGCGTGGGCGGGCGCGCGGGCCCGCCCCGCCGCGCCGGCGCCGGTCCCGTCCGCCCCCGCCGCGCGCGCACCGGCCCCGTCCTCGCCTCAGGCGGGGCCGGTCAGCTCGCGCCGCATGCAGACGCGGGGCCAGGCGGCCAGACCGTGCGCCGCCTCGGCCCGGCGGATCGCCCGCAGACCGTCGGTGAGCGCGGGGTCCGTGTCGTCGAGCGGGCGGAAGCCGAGCCGCGTGTAGTACGGGGCGTTCCACGGGACCTCGGCGAAGGTGGTCAGGGTGAGGGCCGCCAGGCCCTGGTCCCGGGCGGCGGCCGCCAGGTGCTCGATGAGCGAGCGGCCGATGCCCCGGCGGGCCACGGCCGGATGGACGGAGACCTGCTCGATGTGGGCGGCGCCGTCGACGGGTTCGGCCAGGAGATAGGCGACGGGCCGGTCGTCGGGGTCCGCCGCGACCCAGGCGTGGCCCGCGCGGCGGTAGGTGTCCAGGACGTCCAGGGGCAGCGGGTCGTCGTCGGCGACGGCGGTCATGCCGAGGGAACGGAAGGGCTCGCCGGCCGCCCGTTCGATGTCCTGGAGCAGCGGAAGTTCAGCCGGAGAGGCCGTTCTGATGCGCATACCACAGTATGGCGCGGACTCACGGGAGGACACCGCCCGCGTCGCGGCCGGGCCGCCGGGACGGCTGGTTCCCGTCGGCCTCGAAAGGACGGTCGAGCAGCCCGCCGTCGCGCGAGAACCGGGGCAGGAACAGCGCCAGCGCGGGATCCCCGTACAACGCCACGTACAGCTGCACCAGTCGTCCGTCCGTCACCGCGCTGCGGTGCGAGGGCAGCGGGTACCGCTCGCGCAGGCCGGCGAGCAGGTCCCGCGCCGCCGGTGTGGCCGGGGGCACGAGCAGCAGTACCGCCGCGGCGAGGAGGGCGGCCGTGCCGGCCGCGAGGGCCGCGGCCCCCGCGCCCGGGACCAGCAGCCCGGCGGCCACCGTCGGGAGGACACACCACAGCACCCCGCGGGCGGCGCGCCGCCGGTGCGGCGGACGCAGCAGCCCCGCCCGGCCCAGGTCGGCCCGGAGCGCGTCCAGGGGCCGCCGCGCCTCGGGGCGCGGGACCAGCTCGCGCAGCGGGAGGGCCCGGCGCAGGGCCCGGTGCACACCGAGCTGGAGGGGATCGGGGGTGCGGCCCGGCCCGCCGTTGGCCCGAATCGTACGTTTACGGCCCGCCGCGACGGCCCCGCGCTGATGAAGGGCCACGAGCGCGACCGTGACGGCCGCCCGCGGCCCGCCGCGGAGCATGGCGAGCGCCTGCGGCGAGGGCTCGAAGCCCCGAGGGCCGCCCCCGCTGCGGATTCGCCGGACGTGCAACAGCAGGGCGGCGCAGAGCAGTTCGCCGCACGCCGCTCCGATGAACCACCATGTCCCCGTCGGCATGACGCCCCACCCCCCGTGGATGTTCTGCCCGGGAAAGCGTGATCATCACGCGCGATTGGCCGAATTCGTGTACATGGCGCGCCCGCTGTACGAGTTCAGGCGCCGCCCTCGGCCAGTTCGCCTGCCGCGTGGTTCACGGGCTGCGGGGTGCCGGTGAGGTCCAGGACGAACAGCGGCAGTCCGATCTCGGCGGCGCGGGCGCGGGCCTCCGGGGTGTAGCCGGCCAGCGAGAAGAAGACGCCGACAGCGGAACTGCTCAGTCCGGTGAGCCACAGGCACTCGACGGCCCGCAGTCCGGCCGGCCGGGTGCTCGGGTTGACCTGGGCGACCAGGCCCGGCCCGCGCAGGTCGATCCCCGAGGCCGGTCGCTCCTCGGGCTGGATCACGTCCCGGAAGCCGAGCCACCGCAGGTAGCCGGCGGCCGCCGCCACCGCGTCCCGCGCGGTCCTGATCGTCACGGGCCGGAAGGCGGCCCGCAGGGGCGCCCGGCGGAGCGCGGCGAGCGGGGGCGGCAGGTCGGCGGGATGGCGCTCGGCGAAGGGCCGGGGCGCGGGGGAGCGGGGCGCCGCCCGGTCCGGGTCCGCGCCGGGCGCGGTCGCGGGACCCTCGGGCGACGGCTCTCCGTCCCGTGGCGCGCCGGCCGCCGGTCCGGTGGCCCCGGGCTCGCCGGGGTGCGGCCCTCCCGTCCCCGGGTCCGTGGTGGTCCGGCCGGTGGGGCCCGGGCCGAACCAGTCCGAGCCGGGGGTCCGCGCGGCGGTGCGGGGAGGGGGACCGGCAGGGTCGCCCGCGCCCGTGCCGGCGGAACCGGGCAGCCCCGTCGTACGGGACGGGGTGCCGGAGCCCGCGGCCGTGCCCGGCCGGTACGCGAGCGGGCCCGGGCCGCCGGTGAGGGGGATCCCCGGGCGCGGTGTCCCGGGTTCCCGCCGGAGGGGTGGGCCGTCGTCGGGGCCGGATCCCGCCACGGGCGGTACGGGCGCCCCGCCGCCGTTTCCGGCCACGGGGCCGGTGGCGTCCGCCGCGGGCGCGGCCCCCTCCGCGGCGCCGGAACCGCCGTCACGCCGGTCGGGAGCGCGGGGCCCGGGCGCCTCGACGGCACCGGCGGCCTCCCGGTCCCCGGGCGCCGCGGAAGCCTCGCGTACCCCTGGAGCCGCGGACGCCCCGGGCGTGTGGTCCGGGTGGCCGCCGTCCGGTTCCGTCCCGTCCACCGCGCGGACCGGGACCCGGAGCACCGCGCCGCAGGCACAGCCCAGCTCGGGGTGCGGCCAGTCGTCCTCCCGGCCGCAGGCGCGGCAGCGGACCGTGACCCACTCGTCCGTCCAGTTCCGGTGGGTGATCGGCAGGGCCGTCGTGCCCGCGATCA
>NZ_JAPSIW010000755.1 GCF_031178505.1 Streptomyces sp.
CGCACCGGTCACCCCGCCGAGAGGAACAGGAACCCCATGGACGCGATCTACACCGCCGTCGCCACCGCCAACGGCCGCGAGGGCCGCGCCGTCAGCTCCGACGGCCACATCGACCTCCCCCTCGCCCACCCGCAGGCGCTCGGCGGCAACGGGCAGGGCACGAACCCGGAGCAGCTCTTCGCCGCCGGTTACGCCGCCTGTTTCGCCAGCGCCATGGGCGTGGTCGCCCGCCAGGAGAAGATCGACATCTCGGACGCCTCCGTCACCGCCGAGGTCTCCATCGGCAAGGACCCGGCGGACGGCGGCTTCGGCCTGGCGGTCGTGATGCGGGCCGAGTTCCCCGACCACCTCCAGGGTGAGGCCGGCCGGACCCTCCTGGAGAAGACCCACGCCTTCTGCCCGTACTCCAAGGCCACGCGCGGCAACATCCGGGTCGAGCTCGTCGTGGAGTGACCGGCTCCGCCCCCTACGGCGAAAGCCCCCGGCGCACCGCACGGTGCGCCGGGGGCTTTCGCCGTTCCGGTACGAGAACGGCACCAGGGATTCGCCGGCCGTACGGCGGGCAGTCATGGGACGGCCGCCGGGCGGTGGCGGCGGGGGGCTGTCCTTGGGTCGCCCCGCCACGGACCGCACCGCCGGAACGCACCTCCGGCGGCCCGCGTCACCCGCACGCGGACCGCACCCGCACCGACCGACGCACGCCCCGCTCCCCTACCCCTCCGGAGGACACCCCCCCATGGCCGACCTCGACCGCCGCCGGTTCCTCAAACTCGCCGGCGGCGCCGCCGCGTTCAGCGCGCTGTCGCAGAGCATCGCGCGCGCCGCGTCCATACCGGCGCAGGGCGCCACCGGCACGCTCCAGGACGTCGAGCACATCGTCGTCCTCATGCAGGAGAACCGTTCCTTCGACCACTACTTCGGCGCCATGAAGGGCGTACGGGGCTTCGGCGACCCGCGCCCCGTCACGCTGCCGAGCGGGAAGTCGGTCTGGAACCAGTCGGACGGCCGCAAGGTGACCCTGCCGTTCCGGCCGCCGAGCGACGACCTCGGGATGGAGTTCCTGCAGGGCCTCAACCACGACTGGGCGGGCGGCCAGAAGGCCTTCAACAAGGGCCGGTACGACCAGTGGATCCCGGCCAAGACGCCCGCGACGATGGCGTACCTGACGCGCGAGGACATCCCCTTCCACTACGCGCTGGCGGACGCCTTCACCATCTGCGACGCGTACCACTGCTCGTTCATCGGCTCGACCGACCCGAACCGCTACTACCTGTGGACCGGCCACACCGGCAACGACGGCACCGGCGGCGGCCCGGTCCTGAACAACGCCGAAGCGGGCTACGACTGGAAGACGTACCCCGAGCGCCTGGAGGCGGCCGGGATCTCGTGGAAGATCTACCAGGACATCGGCGACGGCCTGGACGCCGCCGGCCACTGGGGCTGGATCAACGACGCCTACCGGGGCAACTACGGCGACAACTCGCTCCTCTACTTCAACACCTACCGGAACGCCCGGCCCGGCAACCCCCTGTACGACAAGGCCCGCACCGGCACGAACGCCAAGGCCGGCGACGGCTTCTTCGACATCCTGCGCGCCGACGTCCAGGCCGGCCGGCTGCCCCAGGTCTCCTGGATCGCCGCCCCCGAGGCCTTCTCCGAGCACTCCAACTGGCCGTCCAACTACGGCGCCTGGTACATCGCGCAGGTCCTCGACGCGCTGACCTCGAACCCGGACGTGTGGGCCCGTACGGCCCTGTTCCTCACGTACGACGAGAACGACGGCTTCTTCGACCACGTCGTCCCGCCCTACGTCCCCGCCTCCGCCGCGCAGGGCCTCTCCACCACCCCGACCGCCCTGGACCACTTCCCCGGGAAGACCGGGTACGTCGCCGGGCCCTACGGACTCGGCCCCCGCGTCCCGATGATCGTCGTCTCCCCCTGGTCGAAGGGCGGCTACACCTGCTCCGAGACCTTCGACCACACCTCGGTCATCCGCTTCATGGAACGCCGCTTCGGCGTCCAGGAGCCCCAGATCTCGCCCTGGCGGCGCGCCGTCTGCGGCGACCTGACCTCCGCCTTCGACTTCACGCGTACGGACCCGGGGGCGGCCCCGCTTCCGCCGACCGACGGCTACTACCCGCCGGACCGGAACCGCCATCCCGACTTCCTCGCCACCGCGCCGGCCGTCGGCACGATGCCCCGCCAGGAACCGGGCGCCAAGCCCACCCGGCCGCTGCGGTACGCCCCGTACGTCGACGGCGCGGCGGACACGGCGGCGGGTACGTACCGCCTGACGTTCGGCGGCGGCCCCGCCGCGGGCGCCCAGTTCTACGTGACCTCGGCGAACCGCACGGACGCCCCCTGGACGTACACGACGGAGGCCGGGAAGTCCCTGACGGACAGCTGGAACACCACGTACTCCAAGGGCCTCACGGACCTCACCGTCCACGGCCCGAACGGCTTCCTGCGCCGTTTCCGTTGCCCCGGCAAGACCGCCTGCCCCGAGGTCACCGCCCGCCACAACGCCACCACGGGCAACCTGGACCTCACCTTCACCAACCCCACCACGGCCGAGGCGCGTCTCACCGTCGTGAACGCCTACGCCGGCGCCCCGCAGACGGTCACCGTCCCGCGCGGCGCGACGGTCCGGCTGACGCTCGACCTGGCCGCCGGCCACCGCTGGTACGACGTCACCGTCACCTCCGCCGCCACCGCGGACTTCCTGCGCCGCCTGGCCGGCCATGTGGAGACCGGCGCACCGGGCCGCTCGGACCCGGGGCTGCTGACGTACTGACCTGTCCCTACTTCTGCACCGCCGTGCGCCCCGGCAGCGCCGGGGCGCCGGTGACGCCCATCACGAGGGAGTAGAGGGTGGTGTCGGCGGTGATGAACAGGCGGTTCCGCTTGGCGCCGCCGAAGCGGATGTTGGAGACGACGTCGGGGACGAGGAGGCGGCCGAGGAGCGTGCCGTCGGGGTCGTAGCAGTGGACGCCGCCGTCCATGGCGGCGGCCCAGAGCCGGCCGCCGTCGTCGAAGCGGATGTTGTCGAAGTTGCCGGTGGAGCACTCCGCGAAGACCCGGTCACCGGCCAGGGTGCCGTCGTCGCGGACGTCGAAGACCCTGATGTGGTTGGCCCGGCTGTCCGAGACGTACAGGCGGCTCTCGTCGAGCGAGAAGACGAGCCCGTTGGGGCCCCGGAAGCCGTCGGCGACGAGCCGCACCTCGCCGCTCGCGGGGTCCACGCGGTAGACGTTGCAGGCGCCGATCTCACTCTCGGCGCGGTGGCCCTCGTAGTCGGAGGTGATCCCGAAATCGGGGTCGGAGAACCAGATCGAGCCGTCCGACCTCACCA
>NZ_JAPSIW010000756.1 GCF_031178505.1 Streptomyces sp.
CCCAGGTGAAGCGCTCGGGGGCCTCGCGGACGGCGATGGTCTCCGGGAAGAGGACGGCCGAGTGGGTGTCGTACCCGCTGGTGAAGTCCTCGAAGGTGATGCCGCAGAAGAGCGGGTTGTCGTAGCGAGTGCGCTCCAGCTCCGCGAGCCACTCCGGCCAGACCATGCGGAGCACGACGGCCTCGAGGTTGCGGTCCGGGTTGCCGTTCTGCGTGTACATGGGGAAGAGGACGAGGTGCTGGAGGCCGTCGGCGCGGCCGGCGGCCGGCTGGAAGGCCAGCAGCGAGTCCAGGAAGTCCGGGACGGCGAAGCCGCTCTCGGCCCACTTGCGCAGGTCCGCGACGAGCGCGCGGTGGTAGGCGGCGTCGTGCGGCACGAGCGGGGAGAGCTGCTCGACGGCGGCGGTGACGCGGACGAGGGTCAGCTCGACGAGGGAGCGCGAGGGGGCGTCCTCGGCCTCGAAGTCGATGGAACCGTCCGCGCGCTGCCAGACGCGGATCTCCTCGACCGCGTTCTTGAGCTCGGGCCAGGCCGGGTGGTCGATCACCTTGGCGTCGGTGGCTATCTCCCCACCGGTCACGTCCTGCACAAGAATTTCCGTCATGCCTCTTCCTCCACAGGAGAACCTTGCGTCAAGGAACCGTATCCATGCACGGCTCTCTCTCGCAAGAGCAGGCAAGACAAATTATCCTGTGCGACCCCCCTGGCGACCGAAGTTTTTCCTGTCGACCAGGGGGAGGGCCACTCTTCCGCCGTTCACGGCAGGCCGCCCGGGTGCACGGCGGATCAGACCAGCGGCTTCACCAGGAGCTCGAACTCCAGGTCGTCCCGCTGGGGCACGCCGAACCGCTCGTCACCGTACGGGAAGGGGGTCGTCCGCCCGGTACGGCGGTAGCCGCGCCGCTCGTACCAGGCGATGAGCTCCTCACGGACCGAGATCACCGTCATGTGCATCTCGCGCACGCCCCACAGCTCGCGCACCCGGCGCTCCGCCTCCGTGATGATCCGCTTGCCGAGGCCGGCGCCCTGGAGCTCGGGGCGGACGGCGAACATGCCGAAGTAGGCGGCCTCGCCCCGGTGCTCCAGCTGGCAGCAGGCGACGACCTCGCCGTCCCGCTCGACCACCATGAGCCGGCTGCGCGGGTCGGCGATGACGGCGGCGACACCCTCGGCGTCGGTGCGCTGCCCCTGGAGGATGTCCGCCTCCGTGGTCCAGCCCACCCGGCTGGCGTCGCCCCGGTAGGCCGACTCGACGAGCGGGACGAGCACGGGCACGTCCTGAGGCACCGCGTCGCGGTAGTCGATCCTGCCGGTCTCGTGGGACGTGGCGGTGTCCATCAGTACGGGCTCCCCTCGGGCTCTGACGATCGGCGTCCGCGATCGTCCCGAGCCTAACGCGCCCCCTCCGCGCGCCCCTCGTACGTCTGTACGCACCCGTGCGCCCGCGTGTGCGAGGCCGGGGAGGGGAAGCCTGCGCCGGGGAAGACCGGGGCGCGCCCAGGGGAGGACCCGGGGGCGAGGACGGCGTCGAAGGGGAGATGAGCCGTGCACGGACCTGCCCTGTCGGGGTGGTTGCTGGTGGCACTGTGCGCGCTGAGCGGGGCGTACTGCCTGCTGCGGATCCGCGCCTGCGCCGGGGAGGAGCGGCGGGCCGCGGGCGGCGAGGCGGTGATGGGGTTCGGAATGGCGGCGATGGCCGTGCCGGCCGCGGTCCTCACCCCGCCGTCGTGGAGCTGGGCGGTGTACGCGGCGGTGTTCGGTGCCGCGACGCTGCGCGGTCTCGCGGGCGTCCGGCGGGGCGGTCACCACCTGCACCATGTGATCGGCTCGCTCGCCATGGTGTACATGGCGGTGGCGATGGCGGCTCCGGGTGCGCACGGAGGACACACGGGCCACGCGGCCGCGGGGGGTGTCCCCCTCCTGACGGGGGCGCTGCTCCTCTATTACGCGGTGTACGTCCTCCTGGCGGGCCGGCGGCTCGTACCCGCGGGCGCGGGTGCCGGCGGGGACGCGGTGGCCGCCTGGACGCTGCGGCCGGAGCTCACCCTCGTGTGCCGGCTCGCCATGGGCCTGGCCATGTTCGCCATGCTCGTCACGCTGTGACGAGCGGGCCTTCGGACACCGTGGCCCGCGACGGGAGACGGCCGCGCGCCGCCCAAACGTGGTGTGCGTCACTTGCGGAGCGAGTCCATACCCCCGAGTAGTACCCCACTCATAGGCTGGCGCCATGTGGGTCTCCCTCGCGTTGCTCCTGCTCGGCCTTGTGACCGCCCTCGTCGCCCCGCGGCTGCTCGCGCGGGCCGACTGGGTCGAGCGAGAACCCGTGGTGGCCCTGTGGGTCTGGCAGTGCGTGGTGGCGGCGGTCCTGGTGAGCTTCGCCCTGTCCATGACCTTCAGCGCGGCCGCGGCCTGGCAGGCGGTGCGGGGCCAGGTCTTCGCGGGAGCCCCGCTCGCGGTGGTCGAGGCCTACGCGCTCTCCACGCACGGGCCGTGGTCGGCGGTGCTCGCGGTCGTGCTCGCCGCGGGCGGCCTGTGGACCGGGGCGATGCTGGGCCGGGAGATCGGCACGACCCGCGCCCGCCGGCGGCAGCGCCGCTGCGAACTCCTGGAGCGCGCCCCGCTGTTGCCGGGTGAGGAGCCCGGTGGAGAGCGGCTGGTCGTACTCGAGGGCGAGCGGGCGCACGCCTGGTGGCTGCCCGGCGCGACGCCCCGCCTCGTCATCACCACCGCGGCGCTCCAGCGCCTCAAGGGCCGTCAGCTGGACGCCGTCCTGGCCCACGAGCAGGGGCACGCGCGCGCCCGGCACGACTGGCTGCTGCACTGCTCGGGCGCTCTCGCGGGCGGCTTCCCCGGCATCCCGGTCTTCGCGGCCTTCCGCGCCGAGATGCACCGGCTGGTGGAGCTGGCCGCCGACGACGTGGCCTCGCGCCGGTTCGGGCGGCTGACGATCGCGCTGGCCCTGGTCGGACTCAACGAGGACCGCGGGGTGTTCGGGCCGGGACCGGCCCCCGACGCCCACCTTCCGCAGCGTGTGAACCGGCTGCTCACGGCGGCCCCCCGCCTGACGGCGGGCCGGCGACTGCGCCTCACGGCCACCGCCGCGCTCGTCCCCGTCTTCCCGGTCCTGGTGGCCTTCGTTCCCGGTCTCGCCGCGCTCGGATAGCCCGCGGCGGAACCGGCGCGTTCCGGCCTCCCGGCGCGCGGAGATCACTCCGGAGGAACATCCGGGGGCGATCGTCGGGCAGGATCAGGGCATGCGTTCCTCCGCCGTGGTCTCCGGGGTCCTGGCCGGGCTGTGCCTGCTGCTGGTGGCCGGCGAGTGGCCACCTCTGCTCTCCCTCGACCGCGCGGT
>NZ_JAPSIW010000110.1 GCF_031178505.1 Streptomyces sp.
GCGGGCGGCTTCCCCGCGAGCCGGCTGGACAACACCTTCGGTCCTGAGCGGGTGTTCGTGCGGGCGCCGGAGCGGGCGAACGTCTCGCCCATGGAGAGCCCGCAGTACTTCGGCGAGGTCGACATCGACGGTGAGAGCGGTGAGCTGACGGTGCGTCTGCGGGCGGAGGGCGGGACGGTGCTGTTCACCACGGTGCTGCAGCCGGGGCGCGTCGGGCAGTAGGTCACGCCCCCGCCCGGTCCGGGAACGCCGGGCGGCGGCTCCGGTCCCCTCCGCCCGCGCGGCCGGGGGCGCGGGGCATGCGTCCCTCGACCCCCGCGCACCGGGGGCGTTGTCAGTGGTGGGGCCTACGTTCTTCCCATGACGCGATCCGTACAGGCGCTCGCCTACGCACGCCCCTCCGCGCTGGAGTCCACGGGCTCCGGGCGGCTTCTCGGTCTGGAGACGGCCGGGGGCCTCACCCCTCGCGGGGCCGAGGCCCACCCCCGCTTCTTCTCCGGTTTCCTGGCCTCCCCGCAGGTCGCCGCGCGCGGCCTGCTCGCCGTTGCCGACGTGGCGGCCGCCCGCTACCACCAGCGGATACGGCCCGGTTCGCTGGACCCGGTGGTGACGGGGAACGGGGATCGGCTGCGGTTCGAGTCCTTCTCCGGCTGCGGCGGGGTGTACGCGCGCCTGGACGTGCTCGCCGAGGGCCTCGGCGGTGCGGAGACCGGGCACGGCACCACCAATGTGGACGTCAACGATCCGCTGCGGGAGGCGCTGTCGCGGATGGCGGGGGACGATCCGCTGCATCTGCGGGTCGGGCCCGGGGAGATGGCGGTGACCACGCTCGGCGGGGCGGTCGTGGAGAAGAAGGTGCCGCTGCCGGACCGCTGGCTGCGGGGCTTCGCCGAGGCGCAGGTGGCGTCGGCGCGGTTCGATCTGCGGGCGGAGCTGACGGGGGCCGAGGCGGTCCGCTTCCTGCGGTCGCTGCCGCGTGCGCGGAGCCGGGGCCGTGCCCCGCTGTGGGTGATCCAGTCGGGCCGGACGCTGCGGCCGACGACCCGGCCGGGGCCGGGCGCGGTCTGCCTGCCGGGTCCCGACCGGCTCGCGGCCCTGGAGCGGGTGCTGCGGCACGCGACGGGGCTGCGGGTGTACGGGCCGGTGCCGGACGGCCCCGCGGCGTCGAGCGCCTGGGAGGTCACGCTTCCGGGGATGCGGCTGACGCTGACGCTGTCGCCGGACCCGGCACGGGGCTTCTCCGGTGAGGGCGGGGTCCTGGAGGCGCTCGCGACCGAGGAGGCGGCGCGGGACGCGGAGCTCGTCGCGGTGCTGCTGGCCTGGGATCCGAGGATCGATCCTGCCGATCTGGCCGCGCAGGCCGGGCTCACCGTCGAGCGGGTGCGGGCGGCGCTGACGCGGCTCGGCACGGCCGGCCGGGTCGGTTACGACGTGGCGGACGCGGCCTACTTCCACCGTGAGCTGCCGTACGACGCGGACCGGGCCGAGCGGCACAATCCGCGTCTGGTGGCCGCCCGGCAGCTGGTCACCGAGGGCGCGGTGACGCTCGACGGCGATCTCGCGACGGTGCTCTCGGGGGAACGGCGCTACCGGGTACGGCAGGCGGACGGGGTGCTGAGCTGCACCTGCCGGTGGTGGGCGGACCATCGCGGCCGGCGCGGGCCGTGCAAGCACGCGCTCGCGGTACGGATGGCCCGGCGGGGCGCGGTGCTCGTGGAGGCGGGCCGGTGACGGGCGCCGGGGTGGGGACGACGGTGGAACGACGGGGGAAGGACGGGGACATGGCGGTCGAGAAGCTGGTCGAGGCGGTGCGCGCGGGGCGGGCCGACGAGGTGCCCGCGCTGCTGGAGCCGATGGACGCGGCCGCGCGCAAGGCGGCGCTCGCGCGGCTGAAGGCGCTGCGGTCCGAGGTGCGCGCCTGGGACTGGAAGCGGTGGAACGAGGCGTCCCGGACACGGCGGGCGCTGCACGTGGCGGGGGCGGGCTGCGACACGGGCGCGGCGGCCGTCGCCTCCTGGCTGGGCGGCCGGGACCTGCTCGACCGGCGTTCGGAGGACGCCGGTCCGGTGCTCTCGGTGCTCCGGGACCGCGACCCGGCCTGGCTGGCCGATGTGGCGGGCCGGCTGGCCGCCCGCAGGACGGTGGCCGAGAGCTGTTACGACCTCGTCCACGGGCTCGTCGTGCGCTCGGGCCGTCCGGCGCCCGCCACCGACGGGTACGTCATCGGCTGGACGCGGAAGATCACCGGTGACCGCCTGCTGGAGCGGTTGCGGGAGGATCCGCAGACCCCTGTGCTGGTGGCGCACGCCATCTCGATGGCCGACGCGCCCGACGCCTTCACCTGGCCCCTGGTCCCGTCGGCGGTCACGTGGCCGGAGGCGGTCACGGCGCTCGTCGCCGACGGCACGCTCGACCGGGCGACCGTCGTGGACCTGGCCGTGTCCCGCCTGTTGCGCGGCGGGCGCCCGCGTGACCTGCGGTTCCCGCTGGAGTTGCTGCGGCTGCTGGCGCCGGACGCGGCGGAGCACCGGGAGCGGGTCGCGGACTGGATCGGCATGACGGCCGACGCGCCCTCGCCGGTGGCCGGTTACGCGCAGGAGGTGCTGGCCGGCCTGGCGGCCCAGGGGGCGCTGTCGACGGCCGCACTGGCCGAGATGACGGCCGGGGTGCTGTTCCGTCCCGAGAAGAAGCTGGTGAAGGCCCAGCTGGTGCTGGTCGGGAAGGTGCTGGCGCGCGACGCGGAGGCGGCGGGCGAGCTGCTGCCGGTGGTGGCCGAGGGTGCCTTCGGGCACGAGGACACGGCGCTGCAGGAGCGTGCCCTGAAGCTGGTGGGGCGCCATCTGAAGGCGGTGGACGAGGCGGCGCGGCGTGCGCTGGCCGGGGCTGCGTCACTGCTGAGCCCGGTGCACCGCGAAGCGGCGACCGCGGTGTTCGGTGACGTTCCGGACGGTGCGGAGTTCCCGTACGAGGAGATCCTGCCGCCGGTTCCGGAGCCGCAGCCCCTCGCCGCCCCGCCGGCGACGGTGGAGGAGCTGATGGAGGACCTGCTCGCGCTGCGCAGGTCCGAGGGACCGATGGAGCTGGAGCGGGCCCTCGACGGTCTGGTGCGGCACGCGCACCGGGACCGGGCGGCGGTGGCCGGGGCGGTGGCGGAGGCGTTCGCGACGGCCTTCTGGCAGGAGTCGCAGTTCGTCGCGCGTGAGGGCTTCGACTACTTCGCGCACACCCCGCACGGGATCCACGTGGTGCTCGCCGCACTGGTGGGCCAGGTACGGAAGTCCCGGATCTCGGAGGGTCGGCGGCAGCCGCTGCCGCCCACCTCGTGCGTCCACGCGGCGATGGACGCGGTGCGGGACGCGCGGCTGTGGGAGGCGGCGGACCTGATCGGTACCGGGGCGCTGCCGTTCCTCCTGGCGACGCCGACCCGGCACACGGGCGGGATCGATCCGCTGGTGCTCGTGGAGCGGCTGCGGGCCTACGCGGAGGCGGGGGCCGAACCGGCGCCGGCGGATCTGGCGCAGGCGCTGCTGCGGGTCCGGCGGGACGATCCGTCGGCCACCCGGGCGGCCGAGGAGGCCGCGGCGCTGGGCGGTACGGCCGGGGAGCGGCTGGCCGGCTGGCTGCGGGCACAGGCCCCGGTGGCGGCGTCCGTGCGGTTCCACGAGCGGGGTTCGGCGCGGTCCGAGGGGCGGTGGTGGCTGGTGGACCGGATCCTCGTCGCGTTCGAGGAGCGGCCCGCGGTGCGGGAGTTCCCGTCGGCGTTCCGGTGGCTGGGGGGCGGGCTGCCGCCGAACGCCCGCCGCTGTCACCACTCGGGGTGGGCCCCCGCGTACTGGGCCGCGCAGCTGCCCGCCGACCGTGAGGTGCTCGCCGCCGCCCTGCTGTCGTCGGTGGCGAACGCGGTGGACGGCGACACGGCCCGTGGTGTGACGGAGCCGCTGACGCTGCTCTCCGAGGCGGAGGGCCGGTGCGGCCGGGCGGTCCGTCTCCTCCTGGCGTTCGGGCTGGGGTGTGTGGACACCGATGACCGGCTGCGGGCCGTGGACGCGCTCCTGGTGCTCGCGGCCCGGGGAGAGCTGGACGCCCCGGGACTCGGCGAGGAGGTGGCGTGGCTGGTCGCGGAGGGCTCGATGAAGCCGAACCGGCTGGCGGACGCGGTGCGGACGGCGGCGGCCACCGGGGCGTACGGGACGGTGTGGGCGGTTCTCGCGGCGGCGCTGCCGGGGCTCCTCGGCGCGGAGAGGCCGGTGCGCGGGCTCGGTGAGGTCCTGGCGGTGGCGGCCGACTGCGCGGAGCGGTGCGGGGCCACGGGAGAGGTGCCGGGGCTCGCGGACGTGGCCCGGGCGAAGGGTTCCTCGCAGCTGGTGACGCAGGCCCGGCGGCTGCTGACCACACTTCGCCGGACGACCGATCAGAACCAGACACAAACAGCCTGAATCGGCCGCTAAGCCACCAGATCGGCACTTAACCCGTCAGTCACAGAACGTTCGTGATCGCGCAACACCGCTGGGCCACAGTGAAGCCATGACCGACGTCACGTCTTCCAAGAGCGCCCGCCGTCCGCACCACTGGCGGCACGATCTGATCGAGCTGGCCGCGCTGTTCACGGCCGTGGTGGTGGCCGACTCGATCGCCAAGACCATCGCCAAGGGGCCGGACGGTCCCTATCTGCTGATCTTCTCCGCGATCGCGCTGATCGCCACCGCGACCTTCCACACCTGGTGGGCGCGGAGGCACAGTCATGCTCCGCCCGCCGGCCATACCGGCGGGCGGAGCACGCCCGTACCGACGCGGCCCGTATCCACCACCCGGCCTCCCGGGGAGACCGTCCTGTGGCGGATGCGGACCACCGTCGACGACACCCCGGGCAGCCTCGCCGCCCTCTGCGGCGCCCTCGCCGGGCTCGGCGTGGACATCCTGACCCTCCAGACCCACCCCCTCACCGACGGGACGGTCGACGAGTTCCTGCTCCGCGCCCCCGCCGGCCTTCCGGCCGGGGAACTCGCCCGGGAGATCGCGGCGGCCGGCGGCCGCGACACCTGGACGGAACGCGCCGACGCCCACGACCTGGTGGACACGCCCACCCGCGTCCTCGGCCTCGCCACCCGTACCGCCCTCGACGCGGCCGAACTGCCGCTCGCGCTGCGCCGGCTCCTCGGCCGCTGCACCCTGCACTCGGTGCCCGCCGTCTCGCTGACCGGCCGCCCGACCGGCGAACAGGCCCCGGTCGAAGGGGTGCTCGAGGAGACCGTGATGAAACTGCGGGACCCCAGCGGGGGCACGCTGCTCATCGAGCGTCCGCACCTGCCGTTCACGCCGACCGAGTTCGCCCGGGCCCGCGCCCTGGTCGAGCTCGACGCCCGCCTCGGGCCCCGCGTCCCGCGCAGCCGCGACGTGCTGACGCTGCCCGCGGGCAACGAGATCACCGTCCGCCGCGCCGACCAGCGCGACCTGCGGGCCGCCCGCGCCCTGCACGACCGCTGCTCCCCCCGTACCCTCGCGCTGCGCTACCACGGCCCGGTCGGCGACGCCGACCGGTACCTCGACCACCTGCTGAGCCCCCGCTTCGGCCGGACCCTCGCCGTGCAGACGGCCTCCGGCCGCCTCGTCGCCCTCGGCCACCTGCTGTGGGACGGCGACGAGACGGAGGTCGCCCTCCTCGTCGAGGACGACTGGCAGCGGCGCGGCATCGGCTCCGAACTCCTCGGCCGGCTGGTGGCGATGGCCGAGGAGGCCGGATGCGCCAGTGTGTACGCCGTCACGCAGGCGTCCAACACCGGCATGGTGGCCGCGATGCGGGCGCTGAACCTGCCCCTCGACTACCAGATCGAGGAGGGCACCCTGGTGATCACCGCCCGACTGGCCGGGGCACCGCGGCGGACCGAACGTCCGCACGAACAGGCGCGGCAGACGGAGCGCTGAGCGCCTGCGTCAGGTCCCGCCAGAGGTCCTCGACGTCCTCCAGGCCCACCGACATCCGCAGCAGACGGTCGCTGACCCCCGCCGAGCGCCGGTCTCCCTCGGCCACGATCCGGTGGCTGATGGAGGCCGGGTGCTGGATGAGGGTGTCGACGCTGCCGAGACTGACCGCCGGGGTGATCAGCCGCACCCCGGCGATGACGTCCTGCGGCTCGCCGTACACCTCGAAGGCGATCATCGCCCCGCCGATCCGCGGGTAGTGGACACGGGCCACCCGGGGGTCGGTGACGAGCCGCCGGACGAGCTCGGCCGCCGTCGCGGACGCCGCCCTGACGCGTACGGGAAGGGTCGCGAGACCCCGGTGCAGCAGGTATCCGGCGAGCGGGTGCAGCACGCCACCGGTGGCGAAACGGATCTGCCGGAGCGTACGGGCGAACTCCTCGTCGCAGGCCACGACACCGCCCATGACGTCGCCGTGGCCGCCCAGGTACTTGGTCGCGCTGTGCAGCACGAGCCGCGCGCCCTCCTCGACGGGCCGCTGGAGCACCGGGGTGGCGAAGGTGTTGTCGACGAGCAGCGGCACCGAGCCGCAGGCGTGCGCGAGGGCACGGACGTCGACCTCGGCCAGGGTGGGGTTGGCCGGGGTCTCGACCATCACGAGGCCGGTGTCCGGCCGGATCGCGTCGGCCACGCCGGCCGGGTCCGTCCAGGTCACCTCGGTGCCGAGGAGACCCGTGTCGAGCAGGTGGTCGCTGCACCCGTACAGCGGGCGGACCGCGACCACGTGCCGCAGGCCCTGGCTCGCCCGGGCGAGGAGCACGGCGCTGAGGGCCGCCATGCCGCTGGCGAAGGCCACGGCCGCCTGGGCACCCTCCAGGCGGGCGAGGGCGTCCTCGAAGCGGGAGACGGTGGGGTTGTCGAGCCGGGCGTAGACGGGCGGGCCGTCGGGCCGGGCGCCGGTGGTGGCGAACTCGTCGATGCGGGCGGCCTCGGCCCGGACGTCGTACGAGGGATAGGTGGTCGACAGGTCGATCGGCGGAGCGTGCAGTCCGAGTCCGACGAGGTCGTCGCGGCCGGCGTGCACGGCTTCGGTGGCGAGGGCCCTGGGGGTGACCGAGGGCTCGCGGTCCATGGCGTCCATGGCGGCACTGTGAACGGATACCGGGAAGTAGCGCGAAAATGCCGTGCTACGTTCGACCGATGGCCGATTCTGTCGTACTGGACGCGGTCGATCTGCACATTCTTCGCCTCTTGCAGAACGACGCCCGGACCACTTACCGCGAGCTCGCCGCCGAGGTGGGCGTCGCGCCCTCGACCTGCCTGGACCGGGTGGCCCGGCTCCGCCGCACAGGGGTGGTCCTCGGACACCGCCTACGACTGGATCCGGCCAAACTCGGCCGGGGGCTCGAAGCGCTTCTCCTGGTACAGGTCCGACCCCACCGGCGGGAACTGATCGGTCCGTTCGTCGACCGGATCCGGGCCCTGCCCGAGTCCCGGGCCCTTTTCCACCTCACCGGTCCCGACGACTATCTGGTCCACGTGGCCGTCGCGGACCCCGCCGACCTGCAGCGACTCGTCCTGGACGAGTTCACCTCGCGGCGCGAGGTGGCCCGGGTCGAGACCCGGCTGATCTTCCAGCAGTGGGAGTGCGGCCCCCTGCTGCCGCCCTCCGCCCGCCCGCCCATGTCAGCCGACTGACGCCGAACGGGGATGACGGGGAAGCGGTGCAGGCCCCAGGATGGCCCCCATGCCAGAGAGTTCCCGCAGCCCGCTGCCCCGCCAGGTCGCCGACGAGTACGTCGACGCCCTCATCGCCCTCGACCCGATCACCGGCACCCACCTGGGAGTGAAGGAGTGCGCCGGGCGCCTCCCGGACTTCTCGCCCGCAGGCCAGGAAGCGGTCGCCGGACTCGCCCGCCGCACGCTCGCCCTCCTCGACGAGGCCGAGCTCCGGCCGGGCGCGGAGAGCGACGCCGAGCGGCGCTGTGGCCGCCTGCTGCGGGAGCGGCTGACGGCGGGGCTCGCCGTCCACGACGCCGGGGAGGGACTCCGCGCGGTCAGCAACATGCGCTCGCCCGCGCACAGCGTGCGGCTCGTCTTCACGGTCATGCCGACGGAGACCGAGGACGACTGGCGGGCGGTCGCCACGCGGCTGCGCGCCGTACCCGACGCCCTGGAGGGCTATCGCGCCTCCCTGGCACTGGGCCTGGAGCGGAAGTTGTTCGGCGGCCCGCGTCCCACCGCCACCTTCGTCGGCCAGCTGACGGAGTGGGCCGGCGGAAACGGCGGGCGTGGCTGGTTCGAGGAGTTCGCCGCCGCGGGGCCGCCGACGCTGCCCGAGGCGCTCCGCACCGAGCTCGTCGAGGCGGGCCGGGGAGCGAACGCGGCGGTGGCGGCCCTGCGGGACTGGATGCGGGACGTGTACGCGCCGGCCGTCGCCCATGCCCCGGACACCGTGGGCCGCGAGCGCTACCAGCGCTGGACGCGCTACTTCAACGGCACCGACCTGGACCTCGACCAGGCGTACGCGTACGGCTGGTCCGAGTACCACCGGCTGCTCGCGGAGATGCGGACCGAGGCCGACCGGATCCTGCCCGGCTCCGACCCGTGGGAGGCGCTCGCGCACCTCGACGAGCACGGCACCCACATCGAGGGCGTCGAGGAGGTCCGTGTCTGGCTCCAGCGGCTCATGGACGAGGCGATCGAGGCGCTCGACGGCACGCATTTCGAACTGGCCGAGCGCGTACGGAAGGTGGAGTCGCGCATCGCCCCGCCGGGCGGCGCCGCCGCCCCGTACTACACCGGTCCGTCCGAGGACTTCTCGCGCCCCGGCCGCACCTGGCTGCCGGTGGACGGCCAGACCCGCTTCCCGGTCTACGACCTGGTGTCGACCTGGTACCACGAGGGCGTGCCCGGTCACCACCTGCAGATCGCGCAGTGGGCGCACGTCGCCGACCGGCTCTCGCGCTACCAGGCGACGGTCGGCGGGGTCAGCGCCAACGCGGAGGGCTGGGCGCTGTACGCCGAGCGGCTGATGGACGAGCTCGGTTTCCTGCCGGACGCCGAGCGGCGCCTGGGCTATCTCGACGCGCAGATGATGCGGGCCTGCCGGGTCATCGTGGACATCGGCATGCACCTGGAGCTGGAGATCCCGGCGGACTCCCCGTTCCACCCCGGCGAGCGGTGGACGCCGGAGCTCGCGCAGGAGTTCTTCCAGCGGCACAGCAGCCGGCCGCCGGCCTTCGTGGAGAGCGAGATGACCCGCTATCTGTCGGTTCCGGGGCAGGCGATCGGTTACAAGCTGGGCGAGCGGGCCTGGCTCCTCGGCCGCGAGAACGCGCGGGCGGCACACGGCGACGCCTTCGACGCCAAGGCCTGGCACATGGCGGCCCTCTCGCAGGGGCCGCTCGGCCTGGACGACCTGGTCGAGGAGATCTCCCGGCTCTGACCCCCGGCGTCCCCGTCTCCCCAGGTGAGAATCCCCGGCCGGTCCCTTGATCCGCCGGGGATCGCCCTGTTGTCTTCGTCCGTGACCGAGTACGTTCCCGACGCCACCGACTGGCGCATCCTCGAGGCCCTCCAGTCCCAGGGCCGGGCCAGCTTCGCCGAGCTCGCCCGAGCCGTCTCCATGTCGCCGTCCGCCGTGACCGAGCGGGTGCGGCGCCTGGAGGAGGCCGGCGTGATCGCCGGCTACACGGCGGTGGTGGACCAGGAACGGCTCGGCCTGCCGATCCTCGCCTTCGTCCGGCTGCGTTATCCGCACGGCAACTACAAGCCCTTCCACGACCTGATCGCGGCCACGCCCGAGGTCCTGGAGGCACACCACGTGACCGGCGACGACTGCTTCGTCCTGAAGGTCGCCGCCCGCTCCATGCGGCACCTGGAGGCGATCACCGGAAAGATCGCCGGGCTCGGTTCGGTGACCACGAGCGTGGTGTACTCCTCGCCCCTCCCCCGGCGCGCGATCGGCCGCTGACGGGGGCCCGGGCGGGGCGGGGCGCGCGGTCAGCCGCCGAGGGCCTCGCCGTCCGTGCGCAGGCGCACCGAGGAGCCGCGGCGGCCCTTGACGACCTCCAGCTGGGCGGGGACGCGCCGCTTCAGGTCGGCGACGTGGCTGACGATGCCGACGCTGCGGTCCCGCTCGCGCAGGGAGTCCAGGACGTCGAGCACCTCGTCCAGCGTCTGGTCGTCGAGGCTGCCGAAGCCCTCGTCGATGAAGAGCGTGTCGAGCCGGACGCCGCCGGCCTCCTCGGTGACCACGTCGGCGAGGCCGAGGGCGAGCGCGAGGGAGGCGAAGAAGGTCTCCCCGCCGGAGAGGGTGGCGGTGTCGCGTTCGTTGCCGGTCCAGGCGTCCACCACGTGCAGGCCGAGGCCGGCCCTCTTGCCGCCGGAGCGGGCGTCGGAGTGGACCAGGGTGTAGCGCCCGGAGGACATGCGCAGGAGCCGGGCGGTCGCGGCGGCGGCGACCTGTTCGAGCCGGGCGGCGAGCACGTACGACTCCAGGCGCATCCGGCGCTCGTTCTCGGCGGAGGTGCCGGCGGTGAGGGTCGCGAGCCGGGCCACCCGGTCGTGTTCCGCGCGGAGCGGCCCGAGGCGGCGGACCTCGGTCTCGGCCTGCCGGGAGAGCGAGGCGAGGTCCCGGGCCCGTTCGCGGGCGGCGGCCAGCGCCGACGCCGCCTCGCGCAGGGCGCGTTCGGCCGTGCTGTGGGCGGCGGCCGCGGTCTCGGGGTCGGCGGGCGGGCGCGCGGCGGCGGCCCGGGTGGCGGGCTCGGCGAGCCGGTCGGCGACGGCGGCGGCCTCGGCCTGCCAGGCGTCGACGCGGTGCTGGAGCGCGCGCCGCTCGGTGTCGCCGAGGAGGGCGGCGGCGGCCTCGTCGGGGGTGGTGAAGCCGGCGCGGTAGGCGGCGTCGGCGAGCCGGTCGTCGGCCTCCTTGAGCCGCCGGGCGGCGAGTTCGGCCTCCCGTACGGCTCCGGCGGCGCCGACCAGGGTGGCGATCCGCCGCTCCAGGCGGGTGGCGTGTTCGGCCACGGTGGCGAACTCGCCGCGGCCTCGGGCGAGTTCCTCGTCGAGCGCGGCCCGCTCGCGGTCCAGCGCCTCGCGCCGTGAGGTCCGGGCGGCCACCCGCCGCTCCGCCTCCCGCTGCGCGGCGACCCGTTCCTCGTACTCCCGCCCGGCGCGCGCGAGGGCCTCGCGGGCGGGGTGCGCCTGCGCGGCGAGCGCGTGCGCCTCGGCGTGCTCCCGCTCCAGTCCGGCCACGGCGTCGGCGAGCGCGGCGACGGTCGGTTCGGCGGCCGGGTCCTCCTCGGTGGCCGCGGTGGCCGCCGGGGACAGGACCTCGGTGCGGGCCGCGGACCAGGACTCGCGGGTGACGGCGAGGTCGCGTTCGGCGGCGGTCCGGGTCTCCTCGGCTCGGGTGTAGGCCGCGTAGGCGGCCTCTTCGGTGGCCCGGTCGACGTGGTCGGCGGTCGCGCGGGCGGGGGCCGGATGGTCGGCGGAGCCGCAGACCTGGCAGGGGGCGCCCGGGGTGAGGGAGGCCGCGAGTTCGGCGGCGATGCCCCGCAGACGGCGGGACTTGACGTCGAGCCACTCCTCGTGGGCGGTGTTGCGGCGCTCGCGGGCCGCGGCGAGCCGCTCCTTGGCGGCCCGGACGTCCTCGGCGAGCGCGTCCCGGCGGCGGGCCGCGGCGAGCCGCCGGCGGGCGGGTTCCAGGCGGCCCGCGAGGTGCTCGGCGCGGGCCGCGGCCTCCTGCGCGGCCTCCACCCGGGCGGCGAGCGCGGCCCGGCGCGGCTCCCAGTCCGCGAGCCAGCCGGCCGCGTCCTCCAGGGCGTCCTCGTCGGCGCGCGCCTCCCGGTCCAGTACGGACCGTTCCTCGGCGAGCAGGGCGGCGCGGCGCTCCGTGCGCCGGGCGGAGTCGAGCGCCCCGAGCTCTCCCCGCAGCCGGTGTTCGAGCGCGGAGAGCTGTTCGGCGCTCGCGTCGGCGAGCCGCTCGGGCAGGACGGCGAGGGCGTGCTCACGGGCCCGGAGGGCGGCGGCGTGGGCGCGTTCGGCGTCGCGCCGCAGGCCGAGCGCGGGCGCCACCCGGTCGGCCTTGAGGGACCGGTCGAGGGTTTCCTGGTCGCGGTCCCGTTCGGGGGCCCGGGCGGTGAGCCGCTCGCGCCGCAGGAGCGCCTCGGCGTGCCGGGCCTGGCGCTCGGCGAGGTCCCGTTCGGCGTCGAGGACTGCGCGGGCGGTCGCCTGCCGGTCCTCGGCGGCGGTGAGACGTACGGAGGCGCGGTCGACGGCCTCCCGGGCCTCGGTGCGGGCGACGGCAGCCCAGGTGAGGACGGCGTCGGCGAGGCCGGGGTCGCCGGGCCTGCCCTCCACGGGGCTGCGGGCGGCTCCGAGGCCCCCGGCGGCCTGCGCCATGCGCTCGGCGAGGGCGAGGAGCCGCCGGTCGCCCTCCTCCACCTGGCGCTGGGCGGCGAGGCGCAGTTCGGCGAGGCGGTCCTCGACGGCGGCGAAGCGACGGGTGTCGAAGAGGCGTCCGAGGAGCTTGCCGCGGGCCTCGGCGTCGGCGCGCAGGAAGCGGGCGAAGTCTCCCTGCGGGAGGAGGACGACCTGGCAGAACTGGTCGCGGCTCATGCCGAGGAGCTGGGTGATCTCCTCGCCGATCTCCTGGTGGGACCTGCTGAGTCCGGTCCACGCGCCGGTGGCGGGGTCGCGCTCGCGGAGCCAGGTCTGCGCCTTCTCGGTGGTGAGGCCGCCGCCGCGCTTCTTGGGCCGCTGCTGGGCGGGGCGGCGGGTGATCTCCAGGCGCCGATCCCCCACGGTCAGTTCGAGGAGGACCTCGGTGGACGTGCCGACGGGCGCGTGGTCGCTGCGCAGGGAGCCGCCGGGCGTCTGGCGGGCGCCGGGGACGCTGCCGTACAGGGCGAAGCAGACCGCGTCGAGGACGGAGGTCTTGCCGGCGCCGGTGGGCCCGTGGAGGAGGAAGAGGCCGGCCGAGGACAGGGCGTCGAAGTCGACGGTCTGGGTGGTGGCGAAGGGGCCGAACGCGGTGATCTCCAGGCGGTGCAGTCTCACCGGCCCACCTCGCGTTCGGCCGTGTCGACGCGTACGGCGTCGAAGGCCCCGTGAAGGATCGCGCGTTCCGCGCCGTCGAGTCCGGCTCCGCCGCGCACGTGGGCCACGAAGTCCTCCGCGATCTGCTGGTCGGTGCGGTCGCGCAGCCGGCGGGCGTACGAGGCGTGCGGGTCG
>NZ_JAPSIW010000757.1 GCF_031178505.1 Streptomyces sp.
CGGCCACCACGGTGCCCGCCCACCACCCGGCCCGCCGGGCGTGCGGCAGCAGCGACAGCATCCAGGCGAGGGAGAGCGCGTAGGCGACGAACGAGACCGCGAACTTCAGCGGCTTGGACCAGATCGGCGCGCCGACGAGTGTCCGGTCGTCGATGAGGAGACCGCCGGCGCAGACGAGGGCGAACAGCACCATCGCTCCGGCGAACCACAGGAGGGGCCGATGGAGGCGGTGATCGGACGCGGGCAGGTACGAGGACATGCGAATCCCCCAAGGAATAGATAGTGGCACTTGCTGCTATCTGATAGCCCCACTATCTATGATGGAGTGCGGGCCGGCAAGGCCCGGGAGGATGGGGAAAGGTGAACGCGCCGTGCGCATCGGAGAATTGAGCCGCAGGACCGGGGTCTCGGTGCCCACGATCAAGTTCTACGTACGGGAGGGCCTGCTGCCCGCGGGCCGGCTGACGAGCCCCAATCAGGCCTCGTACGAGGAGGCCCACGTACGGCGCCTCCGGCTCATCAGGGCCCTCCTCGATGTCGGCGGCCTGTCCGTGGCGGCGATCCGCGAGGTGATCGCGGCCATCGACGACCCGGAACGGCCCGTGCACAAGATGCTCGGCGAGGCCGCCGCCCGCCTCGTCCCGCGGTACGAGCGCGCCTCGGGCGGGGCCGCCCGGGCCGAGAACCCCGCGGAGGGCAGCGCCGCCGTGGCCCGCGAACGGGTGGAGGAGATCATCGCGGCGCGGGGGTGGCGGACGTACCGGGGCAACCCCGCGGGGGAGGCCCTCGTCGCGGCGCTCCAGGCCCTCGAAGAGGTCGGTCACGGCCGGTTCGCCGAGGTTCTGGACGTCTACGCCGAGGCCGCGGAAAAGGTGGCGCGCGCGGACCTGGAGTACGTGGCGCGCAACGTGGCCCGTGAGGATCTGGTCGAGAGCGTCGTCGTCGGCACCGTCCTCGGCGACGCCGTCTTCGAGTCCCTGCGCCGCCTGGCCCACGTCGACGCCTCGGACCGCCTCTTCGGCCGCGAGGAGGCGCCGGGGGAAGCCACCGGTCCGGTGGCGCCCGACGCGGGCTGAGGCACGGGTGCCTGCCCGTCCGTGTGACGCGCCCGGCACCACCCGCTCCCGGGGGACCGCCGCTCCCGCCCGGTTCCGCGACGCCCCTCAGGCATGCGCGAGGCCCCCGTCCGCCACGGGGGAGGCGGCGGACGGGGGCCGGGGGTTCGGGGGAGGGCGGTCAGCGTTCCTGTTCGCGTTCGACCTGCTCGTTCCATTCGCGCTTGATCGCGCGCCAGGCCTCGTCCGTCTTGCCCTGGCGCCAGTAGCCCGAGATGGACAGCCGCTCACGCGGAACCCCCCGGTCGAGGCGCAGGTGACGGCGGAGTTCCTTCACGAACCCGGCCTCGCCGTGCACGAAGGCGTGGACATCGCCCGCGGGGAAGTCCAGGCCCCGCACGGCCTCCACCAGGGCCTCGCCGACGGGGCGCTCCCCCCGGTGCAGCCAGGTCACGTCCACACCGGCCGCCGCGGCGAACTTCTGCTCCTCCGCCGCGTCCGGGACCTCCAGGAACGCGTGCACCCGCGCCCCCTCCGGAAGCCGCTCCAGCGCCACCGCAATGGCCGGCAGCGCGCTCTCGTCACCGGCGAGCAGGTGCCAGTCCGCCGCCGGATCCGGGGCGTACCCGCCACCGGGCCCCAGGAAGCGCACGGTCTCGCCGGCCCGGGCCCGCGCGGCCCACGGCCCGGCCAGGCCCTCGTCGCCGTGGACGACGAAGTCCACGGTCAGCTCGCGGTGGACCGGGTCCCAGGCCCGCACGGTGTACGTCCGCGTCGTCGGCCACTGCTCCCGGGGGAACTCCGCCCGGATCCGCTCCATGTCGAAGGGCTCCGGGTAGTCCACCCCCTCGGGGGCGAACAGCAGCTTCACGTAGTGGTCGGTGTACTCCCCGGCGTCGAAGCCGGCGAGTCCGGGACCGCCGAGGACCACCCGCACCATGTGCGGAGTGATCCGCTCGGTGCGCACCACGCGGGCTTCAGTGGCCTTCGGTGCCTTGCGTGCGGGCTGCTCTGCCACGACGGGCTCTCCTGACTCTGCGTACTTAGGTTTACCTAAGCTAGCACCCCCGGTGGTGGAGGATCCAACACCGCGTCAGCGGGCGGCGAGCACCGGAAGCAGTCGGCCCGCCGCCCCGCCCAGCCCCCAGCGCGCCACGAGCGCCTCCAGGGCCGCCGGGTCCCGGGGCGCGGCCGGCAGCGCCGGGTCGAACTCCGGCAGGGGTGCGTCGGAGGCGACCCGCACCACCGTCGGCGCCACGTCCAGGTAGGCGGCGGCCTCCACGATCCCGCGCCGTTTGGCCGGCGTGAGCTTCGACGTCCGGTCCACCGCCGCCGCACGGACCCCCGCCAGGTCTCCGTACTCCGTGATCAGCTGCGCGGCCGTCTTCTCACCGATGCCCTTCACCCCGGGGAGCCCGTCGCTGG
This sequence comes from Streptomyces sp., assembly GCF_031178505.1. Classification (GTDB taxonomy): domain Bacteria; phylum Actinomycetota; class Actinomycetes; order Streptomycetales; family Streptomycetaceae; genus Streptomyces; species Streptomyces gulbargensis. Next base: position 2,481 of record NZ_JAPSIW010000757.1, read on the forward strand.
CGTCGCCCCGCAGGGCGGCGAAGTCCGCGTACTGGTCGGGCCGCACCCCGTACTTGCCCGCGATCAGCTTCCCGTCGACCAGGTCGCAGTCACCGACGCCCTTGCGCGGGTAGAGGACCCGCACCTCCCGGGCGTCGTCCACCAGCTGGAAGAGGTCGCGGTCACCGGTCACGATGTCCACCGGCCCCGTGGCGCGCGCGGTGAGTGTGCCGATGACGTCGTCCGCCTCGTACCCCGCCGCCCCGACCCGCGCGATCCCGAGCGCCGCCAGCACCGCCTCGATGACCGGCACCTGCGGCGACAGGGTGTCCGGGATCTCCTCCTCGTCCGGGCCGGTCTCCGTCTCCACCGCCACCCGGTGTGCCTTGTACGAGGGGATCAGGTCCACCCGCCACTGCGGCCGCCAGTCGTCGTCCCAGCACGCCACCAGGTCGTCGGGCCGGTGGTCCTGCACGAGCCGGGCGATGAAGTCGAGCAGGCCGCGCACGGCGTTGACCGGGGTCCCGTCGGGGGCCCGCACGGAGTCGGGCACACCGAAGTAGGCGCGGAAGTAGAGGCTGGCGGTGTCGAGGAGCATCAGGCGTCGCGTCACAGCGCCCGATCTTAGGCTCGCCCGCGCCCCGCCGCGCCCGGCCGCGCCCGCGCCGCTCCGTCGCGCCCGGCCTCGCCCGCGCCCGGCCGCGCCCGCGCCCCGGCGTGCCCGGAGAACCTGCGCCCCGGCGCGCCCGGAACACCCGCGCCGCTCCGTCGCGCCGGGCCGACACCCCGCCCCGCCGCGCCCGGAGAACCCGGCAGAGCCCTTGCCCCGTCGCGCCCCCCGCCCCGCCCCGCCCCGCACCGCCGAGACCCGCGCCCCCGTCCCCCGCCC
>NZ_JAPSIW010000111.1 GCF_031178505.1 Streptomyces sp.
CGCCGGTCGTCAGCCCTCGCTGACGCCCAGCTTCTCCAGGATCAGGTCCTTGACCTTCGCCGCGTCCGCCTGGCCGCGCGTGGCCTTCATGACCGCGCCGACCAGGGCGCCGACCGCCGCGACCTTGCCGCCGCGGATCTTGTCGGCAATGGCCGCGTTGCCCGCGATGGCCTCGTCGACCGCCGCGCCGAGCGCGCCGTCGTCGGAGACGACCTTCAGACCGCGCTTCTCGACGACCTCGTCCGGGGTGCCCTCGCCGGCGAGGACGCCCTCGATGACCTGGCGGGCCAGCTTGTCGTTGAGCGAACCGTCCGCGACGAGCGCCGAGACCCGGGCCACGTCGGCCGGGGTGATGGGCAGCTCCTCCAGGGAGACGCCCTTCTCGTTGGCGTTGCGGGCGAGTTCACCCATCCACCACTTGCGGGCCGAGGCCGCGTCCGCGCCCGCCTCGACCGTGGCGACGATCGGGTCGACCGCGCCCGCGTTGAGGATGGCCTGCATCTCGACCTCGGAGACGCCCCACTCCTCGCGCAGCCGGTTGCGGCGCACGCGCGGCAGCTCGGGCAGCCCGGCGCGCAGCTCCTCGACCCACGCGCGGGACGGGGCCACCGGGACGAGGTCGGGCTCCGGGAAGTACCGGTAGTCCTCGGCGTTGTCCTTGATGCGGCCGGCGGTGGTGGTGCCGTCGTCCTCGTGGAAGTGGCGGGTCTCCTGCACGATCGTCCCGCCGGAGGACAGGACGGCCGCGTGGCGCTGGATCTCGAAGCGGGCGGCCCGCTCCACCGAACGGAGCGAGTTGACGTTCTTCGTCTCCGAGCGGGTGCCGAAGGCCGTCGTGCCGTGCGGGCGCAGCGACAGGTTCACGTCGCAGCGCATCTGGCCCTTGTCCATCCGCGCCTCGGACACGCCGAGGGCGCGGATCAGCTCGCGCAGCTCGGCGACGTACGCCTTGGCGACCTCGGGGGCCCGCTCGCCCGCGCCCTCGATGGGCTTGGTGACGATCTCGATGAGCGGGATGCCGGCCCGGTTGTAGTCGAGCAGCGAGTGCGAGGCGCCGTGGATGCGGCCGGTCGCGCCACCGATGTGGGTGGACTTGCCGGTGTCCTCCTCCATGTGGGCGCGCTCGATCTCCACGCGGAAGATCTCGCCGTCCTCCAGCTGGACGTCCAGGTAGCCGTTGAAGGCGATCGGCTCGTCGTACTGGGAGGTCTGGAAGTTCTTCGGCATGTCCGGATAGAAGTAGTTCTTCCGGGCGAAGCGGCACCACTCGGCGATCTCGCAGTTCAGCGCGAGACCGATCTTGATGGCGGACTCGACGCCGACCGCGTTGACCACCGGCAGCGAGCCGGGCAGGCCGAGGCAGGTCGGGCAGGTCTGCGTGTTGGCGTCCTGGCCCAGCTCGGTCGAGCAGCCGCAGAACATCTTCGTCTTCGTGCCGAGCTCGACATGGACCTCCAGGCCCATGACGGGGTCGTACTCGGCGAGTGCCGCTTCGTACGACAGCAGTTCAGTGACAGTCACGGTGGAACTTTCCCTCTCAGCCCAGCAGGACGTCGTCGTCGCCGAGGCGCTTCAGCTCGCGGTACAGGATCGCGAGGCCGGTGACGATGGCGGCGGCGGACACGGCGGCGTCGACCAGGCGCAGCATGTCGCCGTCGCTGCGGGCCAGCTTCGCCTGCTTGGCGACGCTGACCGCGCCGAAGGCGGTGCTGGCCAGCGACACGTAGACGCCGGTCTTCGACTTCTTGAAGTTCTTCGCCTTCTTGGCCATGGCGTTCACAGTGCGGGAGCCTCCTCGAGCAGCGGGTGGCCCCACCTTTCCACGAACGCGGCCTCGACCGCCGCACCGACCTTGTAGAGGCGGTCGTCCTTCATGGCGGGGGCGATGATCTGCAGGCCGACCGGGAGGCCGTCCTCCGGCGCGAGGCCGCAGGGCAGCGACATGGCGGCGTTGCCGGCCAGGTTGGTCGGAATGGTGCACAGGTCCGCGAGGTACATCGCCATCGGGTCGTCGGCGCGCTCGCCGATCGGGAAGGCGGTGGTGGGGGTCGTCGGGGAGACGATGACGTCCACCTGCTCGAAGGCCTGCTCGAACTCGCGCGTGATGAGGGTGCGGACCTTCTGGGCCGAACCGTAGTACGCGTCGTAGTAGCCGGAGCTCAGCGCGTACGTGCCGAGGATGACGCGGCGCTTGACCTCGTCGCCGAAGCCGGCCTCACGGGTGAGGGCGGTGACCTCCTCGGCCGAGCGCGTGCCGTCGTCGCCGACCCGCAGGCCGTAGCGCATGGCGTCGAAGCGGGCCAGGTTGGAGGAGCACTCCGAGGGCGCGATCAGGTAGTACGCGGAGAGGGCCAGGTCGAAGGTCGGGCAGTCCAGCTCGACGATCTCGGCGCCCAGCTCCTTCAGCAGCTCGACGGACTCGTCGAAGCGCTGCATCACGCCGGCCTGGTAGTGCTCGCCCCGGAACTGCTTGACGACGCCCACGCGCATGCCGGCGACCGAGCCGTTCCGGGCCGCCTCGACGACCGGCGGGACCGGGAGGTCGATGGAGGTCGAGTCGAGCGGGTCGTGACCGGCGATGGCCTCGTGCAGCAGGGCCGCGTCCAGGACCGTACGGGCGCAGGGGCCGCCCTGGTCGAGGGAGGAGGAGAAGGCCACCATGCCGTAGCGGGAGACCCCGCCGTAGGTCGGCTTGACGCCCACGGTGCCGGTGACGGCGGCGGGCTGGCGGATGGAACCGCCGGTGTCGGTGCCGATGGCGAGGGGCGCCTCGTACGCGGCGAGGGCGGCCGAGGAGCCGCCGCCGGAGCCGCCGGGGATGCGGGTCAGGTCCCACGGGTTGCCGGTCGGGCCGTAGGCGCTGTTCTCCGTGGAGGAGCCCATCGCGAACTCGTCCATGTTGGTCTTGCCGAGGATGACGACGTCGGCGGCCTTCAGGTTCTTGACCAGGGTCGCGTCGTACGGCGGGATCCAGCCCTCGAGGATCTTCGAGCCGACGGTCGTCGGCACGCCGACGGTCGTGAAGATGTCCTTCAGCGCCAGCGGCACACCGGCGAGCGGGCCCAGCTTCTCGCCCCGGGCGCGCTTCTCGTCGACGGCGCGGGCCTGCGCGAGGGCGCCCTCACGGTCGACGTGCAGGAAGGCGTGGACCTTCTCGTCGACGGCCTCGATGCGGGCCAGGTGCGCCTCGGTGACCTCGACGGCCGTCAGTTCGCCGGAGGCGATCTTCGCGGCGATCTCGGCGGCCGTGAGCTTGATGATGCTGTCCGTCATGGTCTTAGTCCTCCCCCAGGATCTGCGGCACCTTGAAACGCTGCTGCTCCTGGGCCGGGGCGCCGGAGAGCGCCTGCTCGGGGGTGAGCGACGGACGAACCTCGTCCGCGCGCATGACATTCGTCAGCGGCAGCGGGTGGGAGGTCGGCGGTACGTCTTGGTCGGCGACCTCGGAGACGCGGGCGACCGCGCCGATGATGTCGTCGAGCTGGCCGGCGAAGTGATCGAGTTCTTCGCCCTTCAGCTCCAGACGCGCCAGCCGTGCGAGGTGGGCGACCTCCTCGCGCGTGATGCCAGGCATGCGGATCCTCACGGGGTGAGTGTGATGGTGTTGACCCAATCCTATGGGGCCCGCACCGCTGCCCGTGAAACGGTTTGCCCCGGGGACGGCCGGGGCGGCTACTGCACGACCTGGCCGGGAGCCGGGTCGAGCTCGACGGCGGGGGCCGGGTCGAGCGTCACGGCGGTGGCCCGGCCGAGCTCGGCGGCGGCCGCGGCGGCGATGTCGGCGGGGCGGCGCCAGCCGTGCTCGCCCCGGGCCAGCAGCCAGGCGGTGGCCTCGCCGGGCGGCATGGCGGCGGCGACCAGCCAGCCCTGGACGGCGTCGCAGCCCAGGTCGCGCAGCCGCTCCCAGGTCTCGTCGTCCTCCACGCCCTCCGCGACGACGAGCAGGCCGAGGGAGTGGGCGAGGTCGACGGTGCAGCGCACGATCTCGGCGTCCTCGGTGTCCACGGCGAGCCGGGCCACGAAGGAACGGTCGATCTTCAGTTCGCTGACGGGCAGCCGGCGCAGGTGCACGAGGGAGGAGTAGCCCGTGCCGAAGTCGTCCAGGGACATCTTGACGCCGTGGCCGGTGAGCCCGTTGAGGGTGTCGGCGGCCTTCTGCGGGTCCTCCAGGAGTACGTGCTCGGTTATCTCCAGCTGAAGGGCGCCGGCCGGGACGCCGTGGCGGGCGAGGCGGGCGGCGACCGCGCCCGCGAAGCCGGGGGTGTGGACGTCGCGCGGCGAGACGTTGACGGCGACCGGGACGTTCAGGCCCTGGGCGCGCCAGCGGGCGACCTGGGCCAGGGCGGTCTCCAGGACGTACTCGGTCAGGTGCGGCATCAGGCCGGAGGACTCGGCGATGGCGATGAACTCGTCCGGAGGAACCTTCCCGCGCTCGGGGTGGACCCAGCGGACGAGGGCCTCCAGACCGGCGACCTGGCCGTCGAAGCGGACCTTGGGCTGGTAGTGGAGTTCGACCTCGCCGGCGTCCAGGGCGCGGCGGAGGTCACCGAGGAGGCCGAGCCGGTCGGGGGTGTTGGAGTCGCGCTTGGACTCGTAGACCTCGACGCCGGTGCGGTCGCGCTTGGCCTGGTACATGGCGACGTCGGCGCGGCGGAGCAGGCCCTCGGCGTCGAGGGCGTGCTCGGGGAAGACGGCGACGCCGGCGCTGGCCTCCAGGACGAGGGTGAGGCCGTCGAGGTCGAGCGGGGAGGAGAGCTCGGCGACGAGGTGGCGGGCGACGCGCTGGGCGCTGGTGGTGGAGTCGGCGGCGGGGAGCAGGACGGCGAACTCGTCGCCGCCGAGGCGGGCGGCCTCGGCGCCGCGGGGCAGGGCGAGGCGGAGCCGTTCGGCGATCTGGAGGAGGAGCCGGTCGCCCGCGAGGTGGCCGAGGGTGTCGTTGACCGAGCGGAAGCGGTCGAGGTCGATGAGGACGAGGGCGGCCCGGACGCCCTGGCCTTCGGCCTCCTCCAGGGCCGCCCAGGTGCGCTCCAGGAGCCACTGGCGGTTGGGGAGGCCGGTGAGCGGGTCGCGCAGCTGCTCCTCGGCGCGGGCTCGGGCGATCCAGAGGGTGGAGTCCAGGGCGATGAGGGGGACGGCGAAGAGGGGCAGCAGGATCGGCCGTGAGGCGGCGACGACGCAGATGAGGGGGGTGATGCCGAGGAGGGCGACGGCCACGAGGCCCTGACGCAGGAGGGCGGTGCGGGCGACGGTGGGCAGGCCGCGGCCGGGGGGCGAGAGCGTGTACCACAGCAGGAGCCGGGTCGCGACCAGGTAGACGGCGGCGGCGAGCGCCACTTCCGGTACGTCCGCGATCCCCCAGTCGAGGGGCTGCCAGGGCTGTTCGACGGTCGGTACGTCTCCGAAGAGGGCGAGGACCAGGGCGGCGGCGCCGACGCCGAGGATGTCGGCGGCGCCGTGCAGGAGGCCCTGGCGCCAGCGGTGGCGGCGGGCCGCGCCGACCAGGACGACGACCGTGAGCGAGACGAGCCCGGCGGGCACCCAGCCGTACAGGAGCAGGACGGCGAGGGTGAGGGCGGCGCCGGAGCCGGTGCCGCCCCACCAGCGGTCCCGGCCGAGGGCGACCAGGTGGCCGACGATGAGGCCGGTGAGGACGGCGAAGGACCAGCCGGTCGCGCCGCCGGGGAAGAGTCCGTGGCCGCTGCTCAGGGCCCGCTGGAGGCCGGTGACGAGCACGGCGGCCGCAATCCCCACCACGGCGGCGGGCAGGCCGGAGACGAAGCCGGCGGGGACCACACGGCGGCGCGGCCGTGCGACCGGGGCGGCGCTCTCGGTCGGTTCCATTCCCGTCCCTCTCACAGGCGGCGGTGCCGTCGGTGTGCGATGGGCCGCGGCGAGGCGGCCGTGTGTCGTCCGTCCGTGGCGGGAGCGGCCGCGGGGCGGCCGCTCCTGGTGCCACGGGGCCGGTGTCCTGGCACCGCACCGGGCAGAGCCCTCGCTCGGCCGCGCGGGACAGGACGCACGGTCTCCACACTAGGCCGCCGAGGGCACGACGGGCAGCGCTCTCCATGTCTTGCCCGAATGCGAGCCGGCCACCCGTAACGATCTGGTATGCGCCGAACGGGTGAGCCTCCGGGGCGGCGAGGGGGTGTCCGAAGGCGGTCAGCCGGCGACCGGGACGGCGGCCTCCCGAGCGGCTTCGGGCCCTTGTTCGAGCAGGATTCTGAAGCCGTCCTCGTCCAGAACCGGAACCTTCAGCTGCATCGCCTTGTCGTACTTGGAACCCGGGTTCTCCCCGACGACCACGAAGGCGGTCTTCTTGGAAACGGAACCGGTGACCTTGGCTCCGAGGGCCTGGAGGGACTCTTTTGCGCCATCCCTGGTGAAGTCCTGGAGGGTGCCGGTGACCACGACCGTCAGCCCGTCCAGCGGCCGCGGTCCCAGGTCCTCCCCCGCGCCCTCGTCCTCGAAGCTCACGCCCGCAGCCCGCCACTTGCGCACGATCTCGCGGTGCCATTCCTCGGCGAACCACTGCTTCACCGCGGCCGCGATAATGTCACCTACGCCGTCGGTCGCCGCGAGTTCCTCCTCGCTCGCCTGCTCGATCCGCTCCAGGGAACGGAACTCGCGGGCCAGCGCCTCGGCGGCGACCGGGCCGACGTGCCGGATCGAAAGGCCGTTGAGGAAGCGGGCCAGCGGGCGGGTCTTGGCCTCCTCGATGTTCCTCAGCATGGCGAGGGCGTTCTTCTTCGGCTCGCCCTTCTGGTTGGCGAAGACGCGGACGATCTTCTCCTCGCCGGTCTTCGGGTCCCGCTTGGGCAGTCCGCTGTCCGGGTCGAGGACGTACGCCTTGATCGGCAGCAGCTGCTCGATGGTGAGGTCGAAGAGGTCGCCCTCGTCCGCGAGCGGCGGCTCGGCCGGCTCCAGGGGCCGGGTCAGGGCCGCGGCGGCCACCGCGCCGAAGTTCTCGATGTCCAGGCACTGACGCCCGGCGAGGTAGAAGAGACGTTCACGCAGCTGGGCGGGGCAGGTACGGGCGTTGGGGCAGCGGAGGTCGATGTCGCCCTCCTTCATCGGCTTCAGCGGGGTGCCGCACTCGGGGCACTCCGCCGGCATGACGAACTCCCGCTCGCTGCCGTCGCGCAGGTCGGCGACCGGGCCGAGGATCTCCGGGATGACGTCGCCGGCCTTGCGCAGCACGACCGTGTCGCCGATCAGCACGCCCTTGGCCTTCACCACCTCCTGGTTGTGGAGGGTGGCGAACTCGACCTCGGAACCGGCCACCGTCACCGGCTCGACCTGCGCGTACGGGGTGACGCGCCCGGTCCGGCCGACGCCGACCTTGATGTCGATCAGCTTGGTGTTGACCTCCTCCGGGGCGTACTTCCAGGCGATGGCCCAGCGCGGGGCGCGCGCCGTGGAGCCCAGCCGGCCCTGGAGCGGGATCTCGTCCAGCTTGACGACGACCCCGTCGATCTCGTGCTCCACGGAGTGCCGGTTCTCACCGAAATGGGTGATGAACCGCCGCACCTCGTCGAGGGAGCCGACCACCTTGTTGTGCCGGGCGGTGGGCAGGCCCCACGCGCGCAGCAGCCCGTACGCCTCGGAGAGCCGGGAGATGTCGAAGCCCTCGCGGGCGCCGATGCCGTGCACCACCATGTGGAGCGGGCGGGAGGCGGTGACCTTGGGGTCCTTCTGGCGCAGCGAACCGGCCGCCGCGTTCCGCGGGTTGGCGAAGGGCTTGTCGCCCGCCTCGACCAGGCGGGCGTTGAGCCCCTCGAAGGCCTCCATCGGGAAGTAGACCTCGCCCCGGATCTCGACCAGGGCGGGGATGTTCTCGCCCCGGAGGCGGTCCGGGACGTCGGCGATGGTCCGGACGTTCGGCGTGATGTCCTCGCCGGTACGCCCGTCGCCGCGGGTCGCGGCCCGGGTCAGCCGCCCGTGCTCGTAGGTGAGGTTGACCGCGAGGCCGTCGACCTTCAGTTCGCACAGGTAGTGGAAGTCGGGGGTGCCGACGTCCCGCGCGACGCGCTCGGCCCAGGTGGCGAGCTCCGCGTCGTCGAAGGCGTTGTCCAGGGAGAGCATGCGCTCCCGGTGCTCGACGGCGGTGAACTCCGTCTCGTACTGCCCGGCGACCTTCTGGGTCGGCGAGTCGGGCGTGCGCAGCTCCGGGTACTCCTCCTCCAGCTCCTCCAGGGAGCGCAGGAGCCGGTCGAACTCGCCGTCGCTGATGACCGGCTGGTCCTTCACGTAGTACCGGAAGCGGTGCTCCTCGATCTGCTCGGCCAGCTCGGCGTGCTTCTCCCGCGCCTCAGCGGGGGCCCCCTGTTCGACTGCCACCTTCGTCCGTCCTCCCGTACCTCAGAACCCGGTCACTCTGGGTTGTCCGCGAGTGATCTCGCCGCCCGGACGCAGTGGGCGAGCGCCGCCCGGGCGTACGCGGGCGAGGCGCCCGCCAGCCCGCACGTGGGCGTGACGACCACGGACTCGGCGAGAGTCCCCGGATTCAGCCCCAGCCTGCGCCACAGCGTCCTGACACCCATGACGCTACCGCCCGGGTCCGACAACGGGCCGTCGGTGGACGGCACCACACCGGCGAGGAGCTTCGTCCCGGCCTCCACCGCCTCCCCGACCGCCTCCTCGTCACGCTCGGTGAGGAGTCCGAAGTCGAACGAGACGGCGGCCGCGCCGGCCCGGCGCAGCAGCGCGAAGGGGACGTCGGGGGCACAGGAGTGGACGGCCACCGGCCCGTCGTGGACGGCGACGATGTCGCGCAGGGCGCTCTCCACGACCTGCCGGTCGACGGCCCGGTAGGTGCGGTAACCGCTGGCGGTACGGACCTGTCCGCGCAGCACGGCGGTGAGCGAGGGCTCGTCGAGCTGGAGCACGATCCGTGCGCCGGGGACGCGCCGGGCGACCTCCGCGAGGTGCGCGCGCAGCCCCTCGGCGAGGGAGGCGGCCAGGTCGCGGCAGGCGCCAGGATCGCCGAGGGCGGCCTCGCCGCCGCGCAGTTCCAGGGCGGCGGCGAGCGTCCACGGGCCGACGGCCTGGACCTTCAGGGGGCCTTCGTACCCCTGGGTGAACTCCTCCAGGGCGTCGAGGTCCTCACCGAGCCACGAACGGGCGCGCCGGGTGTCGCGGCCGGGCCGGTCGCTGATCCGCCAGCCGCTCGGCTCCACGTGCGCGTACAGCTCGACGAGCAGCCCGAGGGTCCGGCCGATCATGTCGGCGCCGGGCCCGCGGGCGGGCAGTTCGGCCAGGAAGGGGAAGTCCTCGAAGGAGCCGGCGACGGTCTTCGCGGCCTCGCGTGCGTCACCGCCGGGGAGGGACCCGACGCCGGTGGCGGGGCCCCACAGGGGCGTCTCGGTCACGGTCACCGCCCCGGACGGACGGTGAGGTCGTTGATCTCCGCGTCGCGCGGCAGGTCGAGCGCGGTGAGGATCGCCGTCGCCACCGACTCGGGGTCGATCCACCGCGACGGGTCGTACTCCTTGCCCTCCTGCTGATGCACCTTGGCCTGCATGGGGCTGGCGGTGCGGCCCGGGTAGACGGAGGTGACCCGCACGCCGTTGCCGTGCTCCTCGTGGCGCAGCGCGTCCGCGAGGGCCTTCAGTCCGTGCTTGGAGGCGGCGTACGCGCCCCACTCGGCGTGCGCGTTCAGGCCGGCGCCCGAGTTCACGAAGACGACGTGGCCCTGGGAGAGCCGCAGTTGGGGCAGGAGGTGCCGGGTGAGCTCGGCGGGGGCGACCAGGTTCACGTTGAGCTGGTGGTGCCAGGTCTTCGGCGTGAGCTCGCCGACCGGCCCGAGGTCGACGACCCCGGCGATGTGCAGCAGGCCGTCCACCCGTTCCGGCAGGCTCTGGTGCGAGAACGCCCAGGACAGCCGGTCCGGGTCGGCGAGGTCCCCCACGAGCGTCCGGGCCCCGGGGAACGCGGCGGCGAGCTCCTTGGCCCGTCCCGCGTCCCGCGCGTGCAGCACGAGCTCGTCCCCGCGCGCGTGGAGGCGGCGCGCGACGGCCGCGCCGATGCCGGAACCGGCTCCGGTGATCACATGTGTAGCCATGGGAGCCATGCTCCCACCTGCGGTCAGCCGGAGGGGGACGGGGCGGGGGTGGTGGCGGACCAGAAGTCGGAGCGGACGTTGGGGGTGGGGATGCGGCCGGGGGGATGGGCGGGGCCGTTGGGCGGGGAGGTGGGCGCGGCGACGTCGGACTTCCCGACGCAGGGGGTGACGACATCGAAGAACGCCTGGCCCTTGTAGCCGACCTCTACGGTGAGCTGGAAGTGATCGGAGGTCCTGGCGAAGATTGCCGGCATGTCCTTGCTCGGATTCACGCTGGTGATCTCGTAACCGGACTTCTTCCAGAACCGCTCGATCACACCGAGGAAATTGCCTCGACGCTCCTGGGAGATGATGGTCGTCACGGTGCGACGCCGGGTCACGGTGCAGCTGCCACTCGTCCAGGTGTCGTGATCCCATTGGACCTCGGGCACGATCGCGCGCAATGTGGCGTCCAGCATCGCATCCGCCCGTTCGGCCGCGTCCTGCATGTTCATGTCTGTCCTCGGTCCGTTTCCACCGCCTTGCCCGCCACAACCCGCCATGAAGGCACTCACGAAGAGGATGGACATGGCGAGCAGTACGGTCCGTCGCAGCCGCTTCATCGGTGTTCCTCCGTGGTGATCCCGTCGGGTCGCCCGGCCACGATCATCGCGATGTTCGTCGCGCCTACGCGGTCCAGTTCCGGTGTGAAGTACTGGGAGTGCGCATCGAACTTGCCCGCATCGAAGATCATCCGCGGACCGTCGTCGACCTTGAAGCGCCGGGCTTCGAAGGCCTCGCTCGCCGGATCCTTGCCGAAGTACACGTCATCGTTGCCGGCGTCGTAGAGGTCGCGGCCGACCAGGACGCCCACCGGGCCTCCGGTCGCCCAGCCCAGCGCGGCCTCGTCCTTCGACGGCAGGTGGGTGACCGGGTCGTTGTCAGCCGCCCCGACGAAGACATGGTCCTTGCCCACCCCCAGCTCCCCGGCCTTCTGCGCGTCCACACCGGGGCTACCCAGCAGGACGATGTCGTCGACGCCAGGGATGCCACCGGACTGCTTGGCGGCGGTACCCACAGTCAGTGAGCCGTATGAGTGCCCGATGGCCGTCACGTGCGGGTCCTCGCTCTGGTGAGAGACCGAGAGTCCCTCCATGAATCGGTTGTACGCGGGTACTCCCCGCTCTGCGTCCCCCTTGGTCATCACATCGACGTTCTGCGGGGCGTCGTAGCCGAGCCAGACGATCGAGGCGCTGGAAGGATCGAAGCGCCGCGCGCCTTTGGCCGTGTCCTGGGCCCGCTTCATCGTGTCCTCCACGAACTCGTCGTTGAGCTTGGTGCCCAGGCCCGGCACGTACGCCGACACGTTCCTCGACGTGTCCGGGTTGCCGTACGAGACGATCGCGCGCCCGTTGCCCTCGTCGCCGATTCCCAGCAGGAACATCGGCGGGTCGCTCGGCTCGTTCAGTTTGCCCTGGAGCATGCGGAGGGCGTCGAGCTTCGTCCCGGCGTCACCGTCGCCCCGGCGGGAGAGGTCGTCGATGAGGACGGGCAGGTAATTGCGGTTCGCCTCGTCGCGGGCCGCTGCGGGGATGCCGTCCAGGTTGCCGACGAGGTCCGGGGCCACCTCCAGGTACTCCTGGCGCTGCTCGTCCGTCAGGCCGTCCCACCACTTCTTGCGTTCGGCGGGGCTCTTGTCCTCCGGTACGCCTTCGCCGAGGTGCATTCCGGCGGTGGAACGGACGTCGGCGGTGTCCCTGAAGACATCCTTCAGCGTGGCCTCGGTGACGTCCAGGCCCTTCTCGGCCCGCAGTCCTTGCAGAGTCCTGGCGTACCGCGCGTCGATCTCCCGCGCGGAGCGCACGGCCCGGGCGATGCGGTCGGCCACGTCCTGGGCCTTGGCCGCGTTCGGGTTGAGGGGAGCGAAACCCGCGTACCCCGGACGCAGGGACGGCTGTCCGCCGGGGGCGAGGCCGGGCGGTTCCAGCGGGAGGCGGGAGTCGCCGCGCGTGGTGCTTCCCGGAATCTGCCTCCTCGTGCCCGTGAGGTCTTCGACCTCGGCGGCCGGATAGCTCACGGAGCCGTCGTCGTGGACGGTGAAGTGCAGGGCGGCGGCGTCCGCGAGGGCTTGTCTCAGCTGGTTCTGCGGCTCGGAGAGGTCGCCGGCGAGGCCGTTGAGGGCGGTGCGGACGAGCCCGCATTCACTGTGCAGGTACTGGAAGTTCCGGCTCAGGCGCCGGAGTCTGCCGAGGGCCGCCTCCGCCGACTCGCTCTCCTGGGTCTCGCGGATCTTCGCGGACATCGCCCGCTCGACCCGGGCGCGGTCGGCGTCGGAGCGGTTCGACACCGCGTGCCACGTGTCACCGGCGTCCGTGAACGCGGAGGTCCTGAGGTCCCGGAGCAGTTGCCAGGTGAGAGTCCCGGTCATCGCCGGTCTCCGGCCTTCTCGGCCGGGCCGCCGGCGCCCTGGAAGGACCTCTCGATCGCGGTCTCGGTCTCGCCCATCTCCTTGGCCACGGCGAGCAGTGCCCCCTTGAGCTGCTCGCACTCGTCCCGCACCGCTCGCAGACGCTCCTCCCAGGAGGTGAGCACGGTCCGGAGAGCGGTGACGGAGGTGAGACCCACGGCTCCCGGTACGACGCCCTCGTGACCGGTACCGAGTGCCGAGCGGCTCGTCTCGACGCTGGCGCGCAGATCGCCGGCGGTTCCCGCGGCACCGGTCCACGGGCCGCCGCTGTGCCGGAGGTTCCCGTTCCCGCTGCCGGAGCGGGGCCCCGGGACGGTCGACGCGAGCCTCGTGGCGGGCCCGCCGTCGGGCGGCCCGAACAGCTCCTGCCAGCGCTCCGAATACGACACTGCGCCCCCTCTGCGTCCGCGTTCCGTTTCCGCGCTCCGCGAGGCTAACGCAGGTGATTTGCAGTTCTGCTACTGAAAAGTGGATCTCCGGGGAGAAAGCACTCGATCATGTAGCAGGAAGGTCTCGTCATTACAAGAGCATCCGTGCGTACATCGCACATGTGAACGGTACGTCGGGTAGCTCAGGTCAGCGACGACTCCAGGTGGGCGAGGGCCGTCGGGCCGTCGTCGGCGAAGCGAACGAGGTCGGTG
>NZ_JAPSIW010000758.1 GCF_031178505.1 Streptomyces sp.
GGACTGCATCAAGAAGGTCGAGGTCGTCGAGTACGAGGAGCTCGGCATGGAGGCGGTCTGGAAGATCGAGGTCGAGGACTTCCCGGCGTTCATCGTGGTGGACGACAAGGGCAACGACTTCTTCCAGAACCCGGCTCCGGAGCCCACCTTCACGCACATCCCGGTGCGCCAGGGCTCCCAGCTGTCGTAACGCGGCGTCAGTTCCCTCGCCGTCACAGCCCCCCGGCCTTCCGGGCCGGGGGGCTTCCGCGTCGCGGGGACGCCGGCCGCCGCACCGGCGCGTCGTCGATGCCCGCTCAGAAAGTCGCTACCGACTGGTAGCCCTCCCGTCGCCCACTGGCCAGTATGGGTCGCGAGCATGTCAACCACTGAGTCGGTCGACCTCTCGGGAGCCCCCCATGCCCTCCGCCCTGAACTCCGTCCTGCCCTCCGCCAGGACCACCGGTACCACCGCCACGCTCGCCCTGACCGCGCTCCTCGTCGTCGGCCCCGCGCCGGGCGCCGTGGCCGCCGCCCCCGACACGCACGTCGCCTCGACCGCCGCCGTCGCGGACGTCGACTACGGGACCTGGCGCCGGGACGTGGCGGCCGTCGTGGCCGAGGCCCGCCCGTACATCGAGGAGCGCGCGAAGGACGCCGGCCGGGAGAAGCAGGCGATCGTCCTCGACATCGACAACAGCTCCCTGGAGACCGACTTCCACCCGTTCTGGGAGCTGCCGACCCCCGCCATCCCCGAGGTCCGCACCCTGGTCCGGGACGCGCACGCGCGCGGCGTCGACATCTTCTTCGTGACGGCCCGGCCCGGCATCATCCACTCCCTCACGGACTGGAACCTGCGGCAGGTCGGCTACCCGGTCGACGGTCTGTACGTGCGCTCGCTGCCCGACCTGTTCGGCGAGGTGAGCGCGTACAAGACGGAGAAGCGCGCGGAGATCGAGGCGAAGGGCTACACGATCATCGCCAACATCGGCAACAACACCACCGACCTGGTCGGCGGCCACGCCGAGCGCACCTTCAAGCTGCCGGACTACGGCAAGCTCTCCTGACGCCCGGGGGCGGGGGCGGACGCCGCCCCCGCCCCGCGCGGACGGGCCCCGCCGGTCGGGGATGATGGCGCCATGCCAGAGAGACCATGTTCGATACGGGCCGCCGCCGTGCCGGCCGTCCTGCTCACGGCGGGGCTGCTGACCGGCTGCGGGTCCGGCGCCACGGCCCCGCAGGCCTCCACGGCCCCGGCCCCGGCCCCCGCCACGGCGACGGCGACCGCCGGGGTGACGGCCGCGGCGACGCTGGGCGGCCCCGGCACGGCCTGCGCGCTGCCCGTCTCCTTCGGGATCGCCGCGGACTGGGAGCCGGAGGCGATCGAGGACGCCGAGAACCCGGAGTTCGCGGCGCTGACCCGCCGCGGGCCGGCGTTCGCCCGCTGCGAGGTGGACGGCAAGCCGGCCGGGCACCTCGGGTTCCTGCGGATCTGGACGGCCGGGGGCAAGGGTTCCGCGCGTACCGCCCTCGAGGGGTTCGTGAAGGCGGAGAAGAAGACCTCGCGCGTCACCTACCGGGAGACGGTGGCGGGCGCGCTGCCCGCCACCGAGGTCACGTACACCGCGCACAACGAAGCGCTCGGCGAGGTCAAGGAGGAGCGGGCCTTCGCCGTGGCGACCCGGCGGGGCACGGTCATCGTCCACCTCGGCGGACTCGACACCGACGAGCACCGGGCGATGCTGCCCGCCTACGAACTGGCCCGCACCACGGTCAAGGCCCTCTGATCCGGGACCCGCGGTCCGGGAGGCCCGCCGTGGCCCCCGCCGCTCGGGCGCCGGAGGCCGCGGCGTTCCCGTCGGTCAGGCGAACCGCTGGTTCGCCGAGCCGTCGCAGGGCTGGAGCCGGACGGGCTCCTTCGGCGCGCTCTGGGTGAGGCAGAGGTGGGGCGCGGCGGCGGGACGCAGGGTGGCGCCGTCGCGGACGAACGTCTGGTTGGTGCCGCCGTGGCAGTTCCAGAGGACAGCGGCCGTGCCCGCCCGGTAGGCGGAGTCCGGCACGTCCAGGCAGCGGTCCTGGGTGAGCTCGGTGTGGAGCGTCCGGCGGGCCGGGTCGTACCACCAGCCCTGGTTGCGACCGCCGTGGCAGTCCCAGCCGAGCACCCGCGTGCCGTTGGCGCTCTTCGCCGAGTCGGTGTCGAGGCAGTTGCCGGTGGCCTGGTTCTTCAGCGGCTTGTAGACGTCGTCCCAGGCGAAGGGGAAGAGGGCGGGCCGGCCGGAGGAGTTGACGTCGGCGCAGCTCGCCTCGCGCAGCCCGGAGGCGTACAGCTGGGTCAGGCAGGAGGCGAAGGCCGTGTGGCCGTTCCTGTTGGGGTGGAAGGACTGCCGTACGGAGTTCTCGTCGAGGCCGCCGGGCTTGGAGAGGTCGACGTAGAGGCCCCGGGCCCAGGTGTCCTCCATGCAGACCTCGTGGCCGTGGAAGAGGCGCGAGTTGTCGAGGTAGACGGCGCCGGTGTTCGCGGCGACCTTCCGCATGCCGCGCTCGAAGGCGGGGACGGCGCTGTCGCGGCCCCAGACGGTGTCGGAGTCGTAGCCCATGCCGCCGCAGGCCAGCTTGCCGGGGAAGCCGGGGTTGTCGTGGAAGTCGGGGCCGATGGGGCTCGGGTAACCCATGACGACGAGCTTGTAGTCGCCGTCGGCGTACCCGGCGTCGCGCATGACGGTGCGCAGGTCACGGACGACCTGCTCGGTCTTGGGGACGAGGGCGTCGACCCGGGACTGCCAGCCGGGGGCGTACTTCGGTGCGCAGGGGCCCTGGCTGAGGACGAAGCGCTGGACGCAGTCGGTCATCACGGGGCCGAACTGCAGGTCGTCGTTGGCGCCGGAGACGAGCACGATCATCTTGAGGCGGGTGTTGCGGGCCTTGACGGCGAGGTTGTCGCTCTGGACGAGTTCGTCGGCGTACTGCTTCGAGCCGCCGATCCTGATGTTGACGCTGGAAGCGCCGGAGCAGGACACGTTGAAGGTGAGGTCCGCGGGGATCCCGGTGCGGTGGATGGCGGCGTCCGGGGAGCGGTGGCACCAGTTGGCGGGGCCGTTGGTCGGGGGCTCGTAGGTGCCGACGCCCTCGCCGGAGATCTCGCTGTCGCCGAGGGAGATCAGGCCGGTCTTCCGCTGGTCGAGGGGGCGCTCCTCGGGGCTGCCGTAGATGCGGGTGGCCTCGGCGGCACGGATCGCCTCCAGCTCGGGCGGGAGGGGTACGGCGGTCCGCGAGACCTGGCCGGCCGTCACGGTGGCCGCCGTCCCGGCGGCTCCGGCGGGTGCGGCGGTCGTCGCGGCGAGCGTGGCGGCGGCCGCGGCCGCGACG
>NZ_JAPSIW010000759.1 GCF_031178505.1 Streptomyces sp.
GGGCATCGGCATCTCCGCCACGTTCTTCCTCTTCGTGGTGCTCGGCGTCGCCGCCATCGTCTTCGTGAAGAAGTACGTGCCCGAGACCCGGGGCCGCAGCCTCGAAACCCTGGAGCAGGAGCTGCGGACCCGCTTCTCCTGAGGCGGCGCCCGCTCGTCCTGAGGCGGCGCCCGCTTTCCCTGAGGTGACGCTCGCTCCCCTATGGCGGCTCCGCTCTCCCTTGAGGCGGCTCCCGCTTCCCCTCGGTTCCGGTCCTCGCCACCTCCTCAGCGGCGGACCCGCACGCACCACCACGCTCCACGCATCCCCCCACCCCCCACCTCCCGTCCCCGGGCCGCCGCGGCCCGGGGACCGTAGAAAGGCAGGACATGTCATGACCGTTCGCGTAGGCGTCATCGGGGCCGGCTGGATCGGCCAGGAACACATCCGCCGCCTCACCGACGTCGTCACCGGCGCCCAAGTCACCGCGGTCACGGACATCGACGCCGGCCGGGCCGCCACCGCCGCCGCGCGGGTCGGCGCCCGGGTCCTCCCGGACGGCGCCGCGCTCGTCGCGTCGGACGCCGTGGACGCCGTCCTGGTCACCTCCTGGGGACCCACCCACGCCGAGCACGTGCTCAACGCCATCGCCGCGGGCAAGCCGGTCTTCTGCGAGAAGCCGCTGGCGACCACGGCCGAGGACTGCCTGCGGATCACCGAGGCCGAGGCCGCGCACGGCCGCCGCCTGGTCCAGGTCGGCTTCATGCGCCGCTACGACCGCGGCTACCGGCAGCTCAAGCAGGTCATCGACGCCGGCCGGATCGGCGCCCCGCTCGTCGTGCACTGCGCCCACCGCAACCCGACCGTCCCCGAGACCTACACCTCCGACATGGCCGCGCTGGACACCGCCGTGCACGAGATCGACGTGCTGCGCTGGCTGCTGGACGACGAGATCGTCTCCACCCAGGTCGTCACCCCGCGCTCCACCAGCAAGCGGTTCCCGCACCTCAAGGACCCGCAGATCATGCTCTTCGAGACCGAGCAGGGCGTCCGCGTCGACCTGGAGGTCTTCGTCAACTGCCAGTACGGCTACGACATCCAGTGCGAGGCCGTGGGGGAGGAGGGCCTGGTGCGGCTGCCCGACCCGGCCGCGGCGGGGGTGCGCACCGCCGGGTCGCACAGCACCGAGGTCCTCACCGACTGGACGGGCCGCTTCCAGGACGCCTTCGACACCGAGTTCCGCGAGTGGATCGCGGGCGTCGCGGCGGGCGAGGAGCCGACCGGCCCCTCCGCGTGGGACGGGTACGCCGCCACCGCCATCACCGCCGCGACCGTGGAGGCCCTGCACTCGGGCCAGGTCGTCGCCACCGCGCTCAAGCCCCGGCCCGCCTTCTACGACACCGAGTGAGGACCGCCCCCGGCCCCCGCGAGTCCCGCGCCCCGGCACCGGGCCACCTGGCCCGCGGGGCCGCCGGACCGGGCCGCGGGGATGCCGGGCGGTCGCCGTGCGCGGCTCCCGCCTCCGCGCCGGCCGCCTGAACCGCGGCCGGTCCCCGGCCGGGCCGGCACCGCGGAGCGGCCGGGGCTGCCACCCCGGCCCTTCACGCGCCGGATCACGTGTCCGATCCTTGGCTCGATCGGAGTACGACGGAATGCGTCGAAGTAGACTTAGACGCAATCCGTCGTGGTCAGGTACAGGAGGGCACGTGGCGAAGGGTCTGGTAGCCAAGCCGGATGACCTGTTCGACCGGGACCGGGAGTGGGATCTGCTCGCGGCGTTCCTCACTGATCCGGACCCGGCGATGCGGCTCGGCATCGTGTCGGGTCGGCGGCGGCACGGGAAGTCGTACCTTCTGCAGGCCCTGTCCGAGCAGGTTGGCGGGCTGTACGTCACAGCAGTCCGGGAGGAGGGACGACTGCCCGCGATCCGGCGGTTCAGTGACGCGGTAGCCGCTCACGCCGGCCTGCGGCCGGGGAGCCTGCGTCTGACCGACTGGCGTGACGTTCTGTCCAACGCCCTCGAGGTGGCCGCCCGTTCATCGCACCCGCTCCTGGTGATCGACGAGCTGCCGTATCTGCTCCAGCACTCGCCGGAGATCCCGGGCCTGTTGCAGCAGCTCTATGACGAGCGCCAGCGGGGTGCCCGGCCTGGCGCCGGGCCGGGTCCGCGGCTGATCCTGTGCGGCTCCGCGATGAGCGTCATGCATGAACTGCTCTCGGGGACCAAGCCGTTGCGGGGCCGCGCCGTGGTCGATCTACGGCTGGGCGCCTTCGACTACCGCGACAGCCGAACCTTCTGGCAGATCGCCGACCCGCTGACCGCGCTGAAGGTGCACGCGGTCCTGGGCGGGGCCCCCGGTTACAGACCGGTGGCTGCCCGTCCGCATCCGGACGACGGCTTCGACGCCTGGCTCACCCGGACGCTGCTGGACCCGGGGCGGGCGGTGTACTCGCGTACCGAGACCGAGTACCTGCTGCGCGAGGACCCGAGGATCACCCAGCACACCCTGTACTACGACATCCTCACCGCGATCGCGAACGGGGCCACCACCCCGAGCAAGATCGGGGCCGCCCTGGAACGCCCGCGCAACGCCGTCGCCCACCCGCTCGGAGTCCTGGAATCCACCGGCTACATCCGGCGGGAACAGGACATCCTGCGCTCCAAGCACCCCGTCATCACTCTCGCTGACCCGGTCATCCGCTTCAACCAGCTCATCACCCTCCCGCAGGCCGCCGCCGTGGAGCAGGGCTTCGCCGAGCAGGTGTGGCAGCAGGCCGCTCCGACCTTCAACTCCAAGATCCTCGGGCCGCACTTCGAGGACCTGGCCCGCGACTTCACCCGTCGTCATGCCCACACCCTGTTGCCCGGTGGCCTGCCCGGTCCGGTCGGCACCACGGAGGTCGCAGACCCCGCCGCCCGGACCAAGCACGAGGTCGATGTCATCGCCCTGGCCGCCGGTGAGCGCCCGCAGGCTCACCGTGCGAGCATCGCGCTGCTGGGTGAGGCCAAGGCGACCGCCGCGCGCCGGGGGACCGGTGACCTGGAACGCCTGGAACGTATCCGTACGCTCCTCGCGGACCAGGGGTACGACACCGCCGCCACCACGCTGGCCCTGTACTCATTGCACGGCTTCTATCCCGATCTTGTCGAACTGGCGCACGGTCGTGGCGACGTACTCCTGGTCGATCTGCCCACCCTCTACAGCGGCTGACGAGGGCCCGGGCCGCTGGCAACGCCGCCCGTGAAATCCGCGCGAAGATCAGGTCGGAGGCCGGCACCACGGAGACGGCCGGGGCCGCCACCCCCCACAGGAGAGGCCCCGGCCGTCGCGCGGTACGGGCCGCGCGGCGGCCCGTACTCCCT
>NZ_JAPSIW010000760.1 GCF_031178505.1 Streptomyces sp.
GGTCCAGTTCGCCCTGTACTCCCTCGGCCGCTTCCGGGGCCGCCGGGCCGCCGTCCTCGCCACCCTGCTCTACGTCGGCACCGCCTACGCCTACTTCCACCTGCCCGGCTGGCCGGCCCGGCACGGCGCGACCCTGAGCGACTTCCTGAGCCTGGTCGTGCCGATCGGCGTCCTCGCGGCCGGCGTCGGCATCGCCGCGTACCGCCAGGATCTGGTGCGCGCCCTCGAGGCGCAGCGCCGGGAGGCCGCCGCCCGGCAGGCCGTGCAGGAGGAGCGGATCTCCGTCGGCCGGGACGTCCACGACCTGGTCGGCCGCGAGCTGACCGTCCTCGCGGTACGGGCCGAGGTCCTCGCCGTACGGGCCAGGGGAGAGGCGCACCGGAAGGACTTCGAGGAGCTCGCCGACACGGCAAGGCGCGCCCACCACATGCTCAACGAGACCATCGTGCGGCGTGGCGACGGGACCACCCCCGGCCTGGAGGGGCTCGCCGAGCTGGCCCGGGAGAGCGAGCGGATGGGCAGCCCCGTGGACGTCCGGATCACGGAGGCGGCGAAAGCCCTGTCGCCGCTGCGGCAGACGGCCGTCCACCGGGTGGTGCGGGAGTGCCTGACGAACGCGGCCAAGCACGCGCCCGGCCTCCCCGTGACCGTGACCGTCGCGGTCGACGGCCCCCGGCTGCGCGTCGAGGTGCGCAACCCGCTGCCGGGGAACCCGCCGGAGCGGGCGCCCGTCTCGACCGGCACCGGCCTGTTCTCGATGGAGGAGCGGGTCACCAGCATGGGCGGCACGCTCCGGGCCCGCCGCGAGGACGGCGCCTACGTGGTCACGGCGCTGCTGCCGTCGGGCCTGGACCGCTGACCGAGAGCGCGGCCCCCGGCCGCCGTGGTCCGAAAGTCCCGAAAGGGGTGGGTCCACGGTGCTGTCGGCCCCCCTCCGTAGACTGGGGGCGTGAGTGAGCCCCGCGAGCCGATGGACGCGTCGGAAGACGCCCAGCCCGACGCCTTCGACGAGATCGTCGACGCCGAGACCGACCGTGACCCCGACCTGGCGGTGATCGAGGCCGGGAGCCGCACGCTGCGCGCCCAGGCCGGGCCCCCGCAGGGCGACCCCGTGCCGAGCCGCCCGGAGGACCCGGAGCTGGACCGGGCGCTGCGCGAGGTCGAGACCGAGCTGTCCACCCGCTGGGGCGAGACCAAGCTGGAGCCGTCGGTCCGCCGGATCGCGGCCCTGATGGACGTGCTGGGCGAGCCGCAGCGCGCGTACCCGTCGATCCACATCACGGGCACCAACGGCAAGACGTCGACGGCCCGCATGATCGAGGTGCTGCTCGGCGCCTTCGAGCTGCGCACCGGGCGGTACACCTCGCCGCACGTGCAGAGCATCACCGAGCGGATCAGCCTGGACGGCGCGCCCATCTCGGCGGAGCGGTTCATCGAGACGTACCAGGACGTCAAGCCGTACGTGGAGATGGTCGACGCCCGCGAGGAGTACCGGCTCTCCTTCTTCGAGGTCCTCACCGGGATGGCGTACGCGGCCTTCGCGGACGCCCCGGTCGACGCGGCGGTCGTCGAGGTCGGCATGGGCGGCACCTGGGACGCGACGAACGTGATCGACGGCTCGGTCGCCGTGGTCACCCCGATCGACCTCGACCACACCGACCGGCTCGGCGGGACGACCGCCGAGATCGCCGGGGAGAAGTCCGGCATCATCAAGCCGGGCGCGACGGTGATCCTCGCCCAGCAGCCGGTGGACGCGGCGCAGGTCCTGCTGAAGAAGGCGGTCGACGCCGACGCCACCGTGGCCCGTGAGGGCATGGAGTTCGGCGTGGTCTCCCGCGAGGTCGCGGTCGGCGGCCAGCTCCTCACCCTGCGCGGCCTCGGCGGCGAGTACGACGACATCTTCCTGCCGCTGTACGGGGCGCACCAGGCGCACAACGCGGCGGTGGCGCTCGCGGCGGTCGAGGCCTTCTTCGGCATCGGCGCGCAGCACGCCCGGACCCTGGACGTGGACACCGTCCGGCGGGCCTTCGCGCAGGTGGCCTCGCCGGGCCGCCTGGAGGTCGTCCGCTCCTCCCCGACGGTCGTCCTGGACGCCGCCCACAACCCGCACGGGGCGCGGGCGACGGCCGAGGGCATCTCGGAGTCCTTCGGCTTCTCCCGGCTCATCGGCGTGGTCTCGACCAGCTCCGACAAGGACGCCCGCGGGCTCCTGGAGGCCTTCGAGCCGATCTTCGCGGAGGTCGTGATCACGGCCAACTCCAACCCGCGGGCCACCGACGTCGACGCGCTGGCCGCGATCGCCGTCGAGGTCTTCGGCGAGGACCGGGTGGTCGTGGAGCCGCGGCTGCCCGACGCCCTGGAGGCGGCGATCACGCTCGCCGAGGAGGAGGCCGAGTTCGGGGGCGCCGGTGTCCTGGTGACCGGTTCGATCTTCACGGTCGGGGACGCCCGACTGCTGCTCAAGAGGGGCTGACCCCGATGCGTACGCTCTGTTCCTCGACGCTCATCGGCGAGTTCTTCGTGATCGGCTTCGCCGGTCTCGTCGCGATGAAGGACGCCTCCCTGGAGGTCTCCACGGTCTGGACCGTCTGCGGCGTCGCCATGGTCCTGTCGGTGCTGCTGTGCGGGATGATCACCCGGCCCGGCGGGGTGCAGCTCGGCTGGGCCCTGCAGATCGGTCTGATCCTCAGCGGCTTCTTCGTCCCCGTCATGTTCTTCCTGGGGGCCGGCTTCGCCGCCCTGTGGTGGTGCTCGGTGCACTACGGCCGGAAGGTGGACGAGGTCAAGGCCCGCTGGGCCGCGTCCCAGGCGGCCGCCGAGGGCTCCGCAGGGCCTGACGCTGCGTAATCGACCGGGGTGGGGCCCTGTAGCCTCGGAACACCCGTACACCGCTTTTCCCGAAGGAGTCCCCCCGTGAGCCAGCGCACGCTCGTCCTGCTCAAGCCCGACGCCGTCCGCCGTGGCCTGATCGGCGAGATCATCGGCCGTATCGAGCGCAAGGCCGGCTGGACCATCGCGGCCCTGGAGCTGCGCGAGCTGGACCAGGAGACGCTGGAGCAGCACTACGGCGAGCACAAGGGCAAGCCCTTCTACGAGCCGCTGATGGGCTTCATGTCCTCCGGCCCGGTCGTCGCGCTCGTCGTCGAGGGCGAGCGGGTCATCGAGGGCGTCCGCCAGCTGGCCGGCCCGACCGACCCGATCGCCGCCGCCCCCGGCTCCATCCGTGGCGACTACGGCACCATCGTCCGGGAGAACCTCATCCACGCCTCCGACTCGGAGGAGTCGGCGCAGCGCGAGCTGAAGATCTTCTTCCCGGGTCTGGTCTGATCCCGAGTTGAG
>NZ_JAPSIW010000761.1 GCF_031178505.1 Streptomyces sp.
CGACGGCGGCGCGAGCCCGGCCGCGGCCCGCCGCGCCGCCCGGGACGTCACGGCGGCCCTCCCCCGGGCCCGGCACCGGACGCTGACGGGCCAGACCCACGAGGTGGCCCCGCACGTGCTGGCGCCGGTCCTGTCGGCGTTCCTCCGGGAGTTCGCGGCGGAGGACGCGGCGGCGGCGTAGGCGCGGGGTCCGGTGCTGTCCCGCGGATCGCGCCGGGCCCGCCGGGGGGCGGGCCCGGCGGCTCAGGCTCCGGCGGAGGCCGCGGCGGGGGTACGGCGGGTGGTGGCGGCGATGGTGGCCGAGCCGACCACGCGCGTGCCGTCGTAGAGGACGATCGCCTGGCCCGGGGCCACGCCCCGGACGGGCGCGTCGAAGGTGACGCGCAGTTCGCCGCCCTCCAGGGTGGCCGAGACGGGTGTCTCGTCGCCGTGGGCGCGGAGCTGGGCGGTGTAGCGGCCCGGGCCCTCGGGCGCGGTGCCGCACCAGCGGGGCCGGATCGCGGTGAGGGCGGTGACGTCGAGGGACTCGGCGGGTCCGACCGTGACGGTGTTGTTCACGGGCGAGATGTCGAGGACGTAGCGGGGCTTGCCGTCCGGCGCGGGGTGCCCGATGCGCAGGCCCTTGCGCTGGCCGATGGTGAAGCCGTACGCGCCCTCGTGGGTGCCCACCTTCGTACCCGACTCGTCCACGATGTCGCCCTCGGCCCTGCCGAGGCGGGTGGCGAGGAAGCCCTGGGTGTCGCCGTCGGCGATGAAGCAGATGTCGTGGCTGTCGGGCTTCTTCGCGACGGCGAGCCCGCGCCGCTCGGCCTCCGCCCGGATCTCGTCCTTGGTGGTGAGGGTGTCGCCGAGCGGGAACATCGCGTGGGCGAGCTGCTTCTCGTCCAGGACGCCGAGGACGTACGACTGGTCCTTGGCCATGTCGGAGGCACGGTGCAGCTCGCGCGTGCCGTCCTCGTTGACCAGGACGGTGGCGTAGTGGCCGGTGCAGACCGCGTCGAAGCCGAGCGCGAGGGCCTTGTCGAGCAGCGCCGCGAACTTGATCTTCTCGTTGCAGCGCAGGCAGGGGTTGGGGGTGCGGCCGGCCTCGTACTCCGCGACGAAGTCGTCCACGACGTCCTCGCGGAACCGCTCGGCGAGGTCCCACACGTAGAACGGGATGCCGATGACGTCGGCCGCCCGGCGCGCGTCGCGGGAGTCCTCGATCGTGCAGCAGCCGCGCGCTCCGGTGCGGAAGGACTGCGGGTTCGCGGAGAGCGCGAGGTGCACGCCGGTCACGTCGTGGCCCGCCTCGACCGCGCGGGCGGCGGCGACGGCGGAGTCCACTCCGCCGGACATGGCGGCGAGTACCCGGAGAGGGCGGGTGCGGGGGCTCTGGGGCGGAGTCTGAGTCATAGCCCTACCAGGGTACGGGGCGCCGGGAACCGGCGTGGCGGTCGTGAGCGTTCTGGCAGTCATGGGGAGCGAGCCGGGGAAGAACGTGGGGCGGCGCGCCGTGCTGCTCGGGGGCGGGGTCGCCGTGCTGGGCACGGCGGCGCTGGCCCGTGAGGAGCTGGCGCGGGCGTGGTGGCGGCTGCCGTGGATGGAGAAGGAGCGGACCGACGGCGAGCTGGACCACAAGCCGGCCGAGTGGCGGGCGGCGTCGGCGGCGAACTCCCGGCGGGCCGACCGACCGGACGACTTCTCCGTCGACCGGGTGGTGATCCACGTCGTGCAGGGCAGCTACGCGACGGCCCTGAAGGTCTTCCGGGATCCGCTGCACGGGGCGGCCACGCATTACGTCGTCCGCAAGGACGGGCACGTGGCGCAGATGGTGCGGGAGCTCGACGTGGCCTTCCACGCCGGGAACCGGGACATGAACGAGCGGAGCATCGGCATCGAGCACGAGGGGTTCGTGGACCGGCCGCAGGACTTCACGGCGGCGATGTACGCGGGCTCGGCGCGGCTGACGGCCGACATCTGCGCCCGGCACGGGATACCCGTGGACCGGGAGCACATCATCGGGCACGTGGAGGTGGAGGGCACCGACCACACCGATCCCGGTCCGCACTGGGACTGGGACCGGTACATGGAGCTGGTGGCGAAGGAGCGCGCGCGGATCGGCGGCGCACCGGCCCGGGCCGCCGGGCCGGGGACGCCCGGCTGACGCCGCGGTACGGGCCGGGCGGCCGGGGTCGCCGGGCCGCCGCCGGCTGGAACCCGGGCCGCCGTCAGCTGAAACCGCCGGGCCCGTGGGCGGCCTGGCCCGGCGACAGGACCTCGGGACTCCGGGCCCGCGCCGAAGCGGGCTGGAACCGGGGGCCGTCGTCAGCTGAGGCCGGCGGTGCGGGCGCGGGCGACGGCCGGGCCGATGGCCTCGGCGACCGCCGTGACGTCCGCCTCCGTGGAGGTGTGGCCGAGGGTGAAGCGGAGGGTGCCGCGGGCGAGGTC
Organism: Streptomyces sp.; assembly: GCF_031178505.1. Taxonomy (GTDB): domain Bacteria; phylum Actinomycetota; class Actinomycetes; order Streptomycetales; family Streptomycetaceae; genus Streptomyces; species Streptomyces gulbargensis. The sequence goes on from NZ_JAPSIW010000761.1 coordinate 2,431, forward strand.
GGGGTCGGTGCCGGTGGCGAGCAGGACGTGGCTGGGCTGGGCGATGCCGGCGGTGCAGGCGGAGCCGGTGGAGCAGGCGATGCCGGCGGCGTCGAGGAGGAGGAGCAGGGAGTCGCCCTCGCAGCCGGGGAAGGTGAAGTGCGCGTTGGCGGGGAGCCGGTCGACGGGGTCGCCGCCGAGGAGGGCGTCGGGGACGGCGGTCCGGACGGCGTCGACGAGGGCGTCGCGGAGGGCACCGATCTCGCGGGCGAACTCCTCGCGGTGCTCGGCGGCGTGGCCGGCGGCGACGGCGAAGGCGGCGACGGCCGGCACGTCGAGGGTGCCGGAGCGGACGTGCCGTTCCTGTCCGCCGCCGTGCAGGACGGGTACGGGGGTGTGCTCGCGGCCGAGGAGGAGGGCGCCGATCCCGTAGGGGCCGCCGATCTTGTGGCCGGAGACGGTCATCGCGGCGAGACCGGAGGCGGCGAAGTCGACCGGGACCTGGCCGACCGCCTGGACGGCGTCGGCGTGCAGCGGCACGCCGAACTCGTTGGCCACGTCGGCGAGTTCGCGGACCGGCATGACGGTGCCGATCTCGTTGTTGGCCCACATGACGGTGGCGAGGGCGACGGATCCGGGGTCCCGGGCGACGGCCTCGCGCAGGGCCTCGGGGTGCACCCGGCCGTAGTGGTCCACGGGCAGGTACTCGACGGTCGCGCCCTCGTGGACGGCGAGCCAGTCGACGGCGTCGAGGACCGCGTGGTGCTCGACGGGGCTCGCGAGGACCCGGACGCGGCGCGGGTCGGCGGCGCGGCGGGACCAGTAGAGGCCCTTGACGGCGAGGTTGTCGGCCTCGGTGCCGCCGGAGGTGAGGACCACCTCGCTGGGGCGTGCGCCGAGCGCGGCGGCGAGCGTCTCGCGCCCCTCCT
>NZ_JAPSIW010000762.1 GCF_031178505.1 Streptomyces sp.
GCCGGTGCGCGGAGCGGGGGGCGAACGGCCCGATGCGGCCCCCTGCCCCGCGGGCCTGGGATCACTCCCCTCCGGTGATCACCGGGGCGGAAGGCGGCCCCTGCCCTCCAGGCCGGGGTCCCGCCACAGCACCTACCCGTACGGCAGTGACCCGGAGGACCCGTTCCTCGACGTCGTCTGGTGGGTGAACCAGGAACTCCTGCATCACGGGGCCGAGATCGCCCTGCTGCGCGACCAGTACCGGCTGTCGCACACCGCGGCCTGACGCGCCTCAGTCCGTGCCGGCTCCGGCCTCGGTGGTACGGGCGAGGAGCATCGCCACGTCGTCCTGCGCGGGCGCCGACAGGACCCGCGCCAGGACCTCGTCGCAGAGCGTCTCCAGGGGGCTGGAGAGGAACGGCCGCAGGGCGCGGGCCAGTTCGTCCATGCCCTGGTCGAGGTCGCGGTGGCGGGCCTCGATGAGTCCGTCCGTGTAGAGCACGAGAAGACCGCCCGGCGGCAGGGTGACCTCCTCGGTGGCGAAGTCGCGGCCGCCGGTCCCCAGGGGTGTGCCGGGCGACCCGTCGAGGAAGGTGATGGCGCCGTCGGGAGTGGCGACGGCGGGCGGCGGGTGCCCGGCGCGGGCGACGGCCCAGGTGCCGGCGGCCGGGTCGTGGACCGCGTAGACGCAGGTGGCCATCGTGTCCTCGCCGAGGTCGGAGACGACGGCGTCGAGGGAGCTGAGCATCCGGGCGGGTGCGATGTCGTGGCGGGCCAGGGTCCGTACGGCGGTGCGGAGCTGGCCCATGACGGCGGCGGCGTGGATGCCGTGGCCCATGACGTCCCCGATGACAAGTCCGGTGCGGCCGCCGGGCAGGGCGATGGCGTCGAACCAGTCCCCGCCCACGTCGTGGGCGCTGGCCGGCAGGTAACGGCCGGTGAGTTCGAGTCCGGTGACGTCGGGGAGGGCGCTGTTGGTCAGGCTGCGCTGGAGGGTGAGGGCGGCCTCGCGCTGGGTGGTGTAGAGGCGGGCGTTGTCGATGTTGAGGGCGGCGCGGGCGACGACCTCGTCGATGAGGACGCCGTCCTCCTCGTCGAAGGGTTCCCGGGTGCGCAGCCGGGTCACGGTGACGGCGCCGAGGACCGTGCCGCGGGCGACGAGGGGGACGAGCCGGGCCGAGCCGATGCGGGTGGCGAGGTAGGAGCGCAGGGCCTCGGCCCGGGGGTCGGTGAAGAGGGCCGGGATGTCGGAGGTACGGAGCCGGGTGGGCCGGCCGCGGGCGACGACCTCCTCGTACACGGAGCCCGGCGGCAGCTGGAAGGTCTGTCCGGCGGCGAGCAGGGCGGTGGGCGCGGCGGGGTCGGGGAAGCGGGCCGCGAGGCGGCGCAGGAGGCCGCGGGTGGATTCGGCGGGGTCGTCGGGGGCGAGGACGGAGGTGAGGATCTGGACGTCGGCGGAGTCGGCGAGCTGCGGTACGAGGAAGTCGACGACCTCCTCGGCGGTCTGGCGCAGGTCCAGGGTGGTGCCGATCCGGGCGCCGGCCTCGGCGAGCAGGGCGAAGCGGTGCCGGGCCCGCTCGACCTCGATGTGGGCCTCCTGGCTCTCGGTGATGTCGACGAGGGAGGCGATGAGGCCGAGGTGCTGTCCGGTGCGGTCGAGCAGGGGCGCGTAGGAGCAGGACCAGATGTGGTCGCGGCCGGGGTCGGCGGGGGTGCGGCCGACCCGGCGGGCGTCCACGACGGCGGTGCCGCTCTCCAGGACCTGGCGCATCAGGGATTCGAGGGCGACGGCGTTGACGCCGGGGACGACCTCGGTGAGGCGCCGGCCGAGGTGTTCGGCGGCGGGCACGCCGTTCATCAGGGCGAGCGCGTCGTTGACGCGGAGGAACCGCAGGTCGGGGCCGAGCAGGGCGAGGCCGATGGGCGACTGGGTGAAGAGGCTCTCCATCGCCGCGAGGTTGTCCCGCATCCGCAGGACCTCGGAGGTCTCGACGGCGATCAGCATGGCGCCGGGCCGGCCCCGGGGGTCGGCCGCCGGGACGATCCACATCTCCATGGCGACGTTGTGGCCGTCGCGGTGGCGTACCGGCAGGGTGCCGACCATCGTCTCGCCCGCCTGGACGCGGTGGGTCAGCCGGTCGGCGAGTTCGCGGTTGGCGTCGGGGACGAGGAGCGGGGTGGCGAGGCGTCCGAGCACGTGCTCGGGCCGGTGGCCGAGGAGGTCCTGGGCGGCGAGCGACCACTCGACGATGCGGCCTTCGGCGTCCTCCCGCCAGAGCGCGATGGGAAGCAGTTCCCGGAGCACACCGGCGTCCCCGACGGCCGCCCGGGGCGGCTGCGGAACCCTGTTCGGAAACTGATGAGTGCCCACCGCATCGACCTACGCATCGGTCTGGCCCCCGGGGGGCGATCCCTACCGCCTCACCCTAGCCGAGGACGCCCGGCCGGGCGCTGCGCGGCGGGGCCGAACGGTGGTCCGCCGTCGCGCCGGCCCGCCGGGGGCCGGCGCCGGGAAGCCGCGCGTCCCTCGTCGCGCTTCGTACCCTCCATGAGTATGCGGAGACGAGGTCGTCACCCCGAGCGGGCTCCGGGCCGGACGGCCGAGCCGCTCGCGGGCGTCCGGCCCGAGGCCTCCGACCGAGCGGGCCCTCAGCCGCCCCCGGGGGCCCTGAAGGTGACGGCGGAGGCCGGCACGGTGACCTCCGCGTCCGAGCCCAGGGCGTACGCGGCGACCCGCGAGGCGACGGCGGCCGGGACCGCCTCGCAGACGCCGGGCACGGCCGGGACGTCCTGGGTGGCGTGCGCGTCGTACGGCACGACGACACGGTGGCCGAGATCCAGGGCCGTACGGGCCGTCGCGTGCACGCACATCTCCGACATCACGCCGCAGACGGCGACCGCGCGCACGCCCAGGCCGGACAGCAGGCCGCCGAGCGGCGTGTCCTCGAAGCCGTCGTCGTACGTCTTGCGGATGACCGTCTCGCGGGGACCGGGCAGGACGGGATGGTGGAGTTCCCAGCCGGGGGTGTGCGGCTCGTCCTCCGCACCGGGCGGTCCGTCGTTCTGGAGGTGGACGACGAGCGCGCCGGCCGCCCGCGCCCGCGCGATCAGGTCGCCCGTACGGTCCACCAGACGGCGGGAGTCGGGCACGGCGCCGGGCCCGGTGACGAAGGCGGACTGCACATCCACGACGAGCAGGGCGTCCACCGGTGGCAGGGAAGAGACCATCCGCCCATCATCACGGGCCGACCCCCGCCCTGGCCACGGAATAACGAGGTGGTGCGCGAGGGAGGCCCGGGGTCCATAGCCGAGGATGGCCCTGTGCACACTCTTTTCGATCAACCCGAAGTCCGCCGG
>NZ_JAPSIW010000112.1 GCF_031178505.1 Streptomyces sp.
CGAGCAGTGCGGCCCACACGGTCGGCGCGAGCGCGCCGAGGAGCATGCCGGCGGAGGCGGTGATCCCGCCCGCGACCAGGGTGCGGGTCTGGCCGAACCGTTCCAGGAGCAGCGTGCCGGACAGCCGCCCGGCGGTCATCGTCAGGGCGAAGACGGAGTACCCGGCGGCGGCCACGCCCGGGTGGGCGTGCAGGTCCTGCGCGAGGTGCAGCGCCCCCCAGTCGGCGAGCGCCCCTTCTCCGTACGCGGTGCACAGCGCGATCACCCCGAACACCAGCACGGTCCGACGGGCCGCGGGCGACGGCGTGGCGGCCGACGCGTCCGGCCGGGACGGCCGGGCTTCCGGAGGGGCGGGGCAGGGGTGGCGCAGCAGTACGGGCCCGGCGGCGGCCGTCAGGAGGAGCCCCGCGACCGTGAGCCCGAGCAGGTGGACGGTGGGGGAGAGGCTGCCGGCCAGAAGACCGCCGATCCCGGCCCCGACCATGCCGCCGAGGCTGAAGGCGGCGTGGAAGCTGGGCATCACCGGCCGCCGCAGGGCGGCCACCAGGTCGACGGCGGCGCTGTTCATCGCGACGTTGATGCCGCCGTAGGCGGCGCCGAAGACGAGCAGGACGAGACCGAGCGCGAGCGGCGACCGTGTGAGGGCGGGCAGCGCGACGGAGAGCGACAGCAGGACGGCGGTCGCCACGGTGACGGCGTGGCTGCCGTGACGGCGGCAGAGCCGCCCGGTCAGCGTCATGGTGATCACGGCGCCGGCGGACACGCCGAGCAGCGCGAGGCCGAGGTCGCCGGCCGTCGCGCCCGTCTGCTGCTTGACGGCGGGAATCCGGACGACCCAGCCGGCGAAGAGGAAACCGTCGAGGGCGAAGAACAGGGTCAGGGCGAGGCGGAGGCGGGACAGGGAGCGGGCGGCGGTGTCTCCGCCGAAGCCCCCCGAGGCGGCCGTCCGTACTTTGTTTAGTAGCGGCACAAACTCAGGATAGGGGTCTCGGGGTGCCGCTTTCAACCGGCGGGACGAGGAGGGCCGGGGCGCGGGGTCCACGGGCCGAGGCGTCGGCACCGGGCCCCGCCCCGCCGCCGCCCCACCCGCCCCCGGACCGCGAGGGCCTCCGATCATGGGAGACTCGCCCCCATGAACGGCAAGGCGACGACGACCCGCACGCGGCTGGACCGGGGGCGCAGCGCCCTCGGGCCCGCGTTGGAACTGGTGCACACCGGCCGGGCGCCGACCCGGGCCGTTCTGACCGCCGAACTCGGGGTGACGCGGGCCACCGCCGGGGCCGTCGCCGCCGAGCTGGAGGCGCTCGGTCTGATCCGGGTCGACTCCAACCCCGGCGCCGCCGCCGGCTCGCAGGGCCGCCCCTCGCACCGGCTCGCCGTCGACGAGAAGGGGCCCGTCGCCCTCGCCGCCCAGGTGCACGCCGACGGCTTCCGCGCCGCGCTCGTCGGCCTCGGCGGCACCATCGTGGCCACCGCACCCGGCTGTGTCACCGTCTCCGCCGACCCCGCCCAGGTGCTCGGGGCGGTCGTCGACGCGGGCGCGGCGCTGCTGCGCGAGACCGGACGCCGCTGCGTGGGCGCGGGCCTCGCCGCTCCGTCCGCCGTCGCGGAACCCGAGGGCACCGCGCTCAACCCCCTCCACCTCGCCTGGCCGGCCGGGGCGCCCGTCCGGGAGATCTTCGCCGAGCGGGTACGGGCCGCCGGCATCGAGGGCCCCGCCTTCACGGGCAACGACGTGAATCTCGCCGCGCTCGCCGAGCACCGCCACGGCGCCGGCCGGGGCGCCCGCGACCTGCTCTGCGTGGCCACCGGCCACCGCGGCGTCGGTGGCGCGCTCGTCCTCGACGGCCGCCTCCACACCGGCAGCGCGGGTCTCGCCCTGGAGGTCGGACACCTCACCGTCAATCCGGAAGGGCGCCCCTGTCACTGCGGCAGCCGCGGCTGTCTCGACGTCGAGACCGACCCGCTGGCCTTCCTCACCGTCGCCGGGCGGGACCCCGGCCCCGAGGTGTCCCTGCTCCAGCAGGCGCGCGACCTGCTGCGTACGAGCCCCGACGATCCGGGCGTACGGGCCGCCACCGAGGAACTGATCGACCGGCTCGGCCTCGGCCTGGCCGGTCTGGTGAACATCCTCAACCCGGACCGGATCATCCTCGGCGGCCTGCACCGTGAACTCCTGCACGCCGACCCCGAACGGCTGCGCGCCGTCGTCGCCGACCGCAGCCTGTGGGGCCGCAGCGGGGGAGTCCCGATCCTGCCGTGCACCCTCGACCACAACAGCCTCGTCGGCGCGGCCGAACTGGCCTGGCAGCCCGTCCTCGACGACCCCCTCAGCGCCCTCGGGCGCGAACCGGCCACCCCCTAGGTGTATTGATCACGAGCGTCAACAACGCTCGTGATCAATACACCTGGGCCCGTTCGCCGGGGCCGTGAGAGGATCACGGTTCACCGGTCCGGCTCCTTTCGCCCGCGCTTCGCGACGCGCGGAGAAGTGCGGGCCGTTGCCGTGTCCACGGTGGGACCACCAGCAAGATCCGTGAACGGGGGGCCGTTTCATGCGCACCGCACAACCGCCGGAAGCCCGCGTCGACGGGACGAACACCCTCTTGGTCGCGCCCGCGCCGCTGCGGGACCCCGACCTGGTCGGGGACTTCCTCGGAGCCACCGTCACACCGGAGGAGCTGGCCTCCGGCGTGCCCGACCTCGCGGGGAAGACCGTCTACGTCCGGGGGGACGCATCCGCGGTCGACAGCCGCCGGCTCACCGAGGCCGACCGGGTGTTCGCCGTACGGGAGCCGTCACACGGTGACGACGAGGAGGCCGGCGGGCCCTGGACCTCTGTCGGCCCGGGCCGCGTTCCCCTCCGTGTCCACGGAGTGGGCGTGTACTACCGCCGCTTCTTCGCACCTGGCGACGACCACTTCGGACGGATCCGTGCCGAGCACGCCTTCCAGTCCCTCACGGAGTCCACCAAACCCGGAACGGCCCGCCGCAGCGGCATCTATCTGACGCCCGTCACGCGCGACGGCGACGCGCTGCGTTTCCGTCTGCTCCGGTGCTCCACGAATCTCTCGGGGCCCACCGAGAACTTCCGCCCGACCGACACGCGGATCGTCGAGGCTCTGAACCGCGAGGCCGCCACCGTCTTCCGGGGCCAGGCACCGCTGAATCACGTCCTGGCGCAGATCTACCCCAACGTCCGGGCCACGGCGGAGCGCAAGCAGTCCAAGGCCAGGATCTCGGCCCACGCCGACAAGACCAAGGACATGCCGGCCAACGGCATCATGGCCTTCTGCACCTTCTACGACGGGCTCGACAAGGTGAGCCCCCTGGCGGAAGACCCCTTCGACCTCGGGGTGAAGGGGATCAGCGCCCTCACCCGTCTCCACTTCCGCCTCAAGGAGCCGGCCGCGCGGCGCGACGGGCGCGCGCTGCCCCCGCAGTTCACGCTGACGCTCCACCCCGGCTCCGTGTTCCTCATGCCGCTGTCCACCAACCGTCTGTACACGCACGAGATCCGGCCCTCGGCCCTCGACGCCGACAAGCTCCCGACCCGCCTCGGATACGTCGTGCGCTGTTCGAAGACCGAAGCCGTGCACAGGGACGGCCGGACGTTCCTCGAAACGGCCGGAGGCACGGTGAGGCTCGGACCGCCCACCCCCGACGGCATGAACGAGCTGCGCCGGCTGTACGCCGAGGAGAACAGGAGCTCGTCCTTCATCGACTACGGCGACGCGTTCCGCTTCAGCATGAACACGGGAGACTACCTTGCCCCCCTCGTCTAGCGCCCGGGACGGCGTCTTCTCGTGCGCCCTGCCCGCCGAGGAGAACCTCTTTCCCGAACTGTCCGCGTCGGTCCGCTGGGAGGACGTGGGAAAGGGCCGGCGAGGCGCCGTACTCGTCAAGCCGGACGAGACGGGCGGTGTGCCGCTCGTCCGCACCACCACGCGCTACGGCAGCCCGGCTCAGCGGTTCCGTGACGTGCACGAACGGCTGGCGCGGCGGATCCGGGAACGCGCGGCGATCCCCGTCGGCTTCAACAACGCGCTCGTCGAGACGTACACGAACGCGTACACGACCATGGGCAGCCACTCGGACCAGGCCCTCGATCTGGCCGGCGACTCGTACATCGCCGTCTTCTCCTGTTACGAACGTCCCGAAGCGAACCCGCCGAGGAAACTGGTCTTCGAGGCGAAGGAGCCCGGGGGAGAGACCTTCGAGATCCCCCTCGACCACCACGGTGTCGTCGCCTTCTCCGTCGGCACGAACAGGCGGCTCAGACACAGAATCGTCCTGGACCCCGCCCGCCGGGCGGCGGAGAACCGGTGGCTCGGAGTCACGTTCCGCACGTCGAGGACCCTCGTCGGCTTCCGGGACGGACACGCGTACCTCCCCGGCGGCGCGCCTCTCGCGCCGGCCGACGACGAGCGGAGGCGCGAGTTCTACCGACTGCGGCGGCGCGAGAACGAGGAGACGGACTTCATCTGGCCGCCGCAGACCTACACGCTCAGCGAGAGCGATCTGATGCCGCCCGTCTGACCGCGGGGCCTCCCCCGCGCGACGGCGGGCCGCCCCCGGCACCGGGGCGCGGGGCGGAGGGACCGGCGATCACGACGTCGCCTCCCCACCCGTCGCGTCGTGCCCCGGACGGCTGTCCGCGCCGTCCGCGGGCAGCCTCTCCCGGTGCTTCCCGTGGTGCCACAGGACGTGGACGACGCGGAGCACCCCCAGCACGCCGCCGATCGCCGCCCCCGCGACGACCAGGGAGTTCTCGACGGCTCCCGGCAGTTCCCAGACCGCCGCCGGGCCGGCGATCGCGGCGAGGACGAGAACGGCGAGGACGCCCGCGCTGAAGAGCGCGTAGCCGATCTCGACCGTGATCGCGTCCCGTTCCGCCTGAGTCCGTCGTCTCGTCGTCATGGCGGAAGTGTCCCACCACGGGCCCCGGATGTCGCCGACGGCCGGCCGCCGCCGCACTCAGGAGGTGGCCGGCGGGGTGCCGCTCCCGTTCTCGACCAGCGCGGCGAGACGGTCCAGTGCCATGCGCAGGCCGGTCTCGTTGTCGGCGGCGGGAATCGCGTCGGGGACGTTCTCGTGGAGCACGCGGACCTCGGTTCCGCCCGGGAGGGGGACGAGGAGGGTCGTCAGGGTCATCGTGCCGGTGAGGGAGGGGTCGTCGGTCTCGAACTCGACCGCCTCCACGACCCGTTCGTCGGGGACCAGTTCGACGAAGCGGCCGTGGTACGTGTCCGTGCGCGCGTCCGACTTGCCGGCGCCGTCCGGTGTGTCCGCGCCGTAGGTCAGCGAGACCCGGAAGGCGCCTCCCTCGCGGGCCTCGAAGACGTGCACCTCGGCGGTCATCCCGTACGGCACCCGCCAGCGGGCGACCGCCGCCGGGTTCAGGAGTGCCCGGTAGACGGCCGACGGCGGGGCCGCCACGCGGCGGGAGACGCGGGTGGAGTACATCCCGCCAGGCTACGGCGCCCCGGCCCTCCCCGCTCCCGGGGACCCGCGCCTCGGGGAAGCCGCGCCTTGGGGAACCCCGTTCCAGACCGTCCCGGTCCCGGGAACCCGCTGCTGACCGCCCCCGCCTGCCGGGACCCGCCCCCCGGGGAACCCCGTTCCCGACCGTCCCCGTCTGCCGGGACCCGTGTCCCGATTCCTCTCCCGCCCGCCACCGCTCCCGGGAAACCCCGCGCGCGGCAGCCCGGTCACCGGCTAGCGTTCCGGATCATGACCGACTCCAGCCTTCCTCCCCGCCTCGGCGGCCTCACCTTCCACGGCCCGCTCTCCGAGGCGCGGGCCGCCCGGCTCGTCGGCCGGATCGCCGCCGCCGCACCCGCCGACGTCCTCGACATCGGCTGCGGCTGGGGGGAGTTGCTGCTCCGCGTCCTCGACGCCGCCCCCGGCGCCCGGGGCACGGGGATCGACATCGAGGCGGAGGACCTCGCCCGGGGCCGGGCCCTGGCCCGCGAGCGCGGACTCGCCGACCGCGTCACCTTCGTCGAGGAGTCCGCCCTCGGCACCGACCGCGGCCCCGTCGACGCCGTCCTCTGCCTCGGGTCCAGCCAGGCGCTCTGCGACCCCGGGCAGCCGCACGACCCCGCCGCGGCCCTGCGCGAACTGCGGCGGCTCGTCCGCCCCGGCGGGCGGGTCGTCCTCGGGGAGGGATTCTGGGAACGCACCCCCACCGGGACCGAGCTGGCCGCCATGTGGCCCGGGCGCCGGGCCGGTGACCACCTCTCCCTCGGCGCGCTCGTGGACCTGACGATCGCGGCCGGCTTCCGGCCCGTGTGGATCGAGCGGGCGAGCCGGGACGAGTGGGAGGAGTTCGAGTCCGGCTACCGCTCCGACACGGAACTGTGGCTGGCGGCGAACCCCGGCCATCCCCTCGCCGCCGAGACCCGCGAGCGGGTCGACCGGCAGCGCTCCAGCTGGCTCAACGGCTACCGGGACATCCTCGGCATCGCCTACCTCACCCTCGTCGCCACCGCCTGAGCCCCCGTCACGCCGGGGGAGAGGACAGCCGTGCCGGCCGTCGGGCGTCCGGGCGGACGCCGTCCGGGACGTCGAGCACAGGCCGCACCATGGCGGCCGTCCGGCCGCGGGCACGGCGGCCGTACCGGGCAAGGGGGCGTCGCGGCATCGCGCCACGGAACCGGGCCGCCCGGCCCCGGCGCGGCGGGACCGGGCGGGCCGGGTGAGGGTCCCCGAGGCGTCCGTCAGCGGACCGCCGCCGGCGTGCGGGCCGGGTCCGGGGGGCTGCTGAGGGGTGCCGCCGGGGTGCTCAGAGGCACGTCGGGGAAGCGGCCGTACGAGACGAAGGGGCTCTCGGCGAGAGGGCCGGCGCAGCCCTGGACGGCCTCGGCGGTGACACGGGACGGCGTCGGGGCGGCGGGGGCCGTGAGGGTGAACCACACGACCTTGCCGTCGGTGCCGCACGGGCGGACGCCCCAGCTCTCACTGACGGCTCCGACGATGGCGAGGCCCCGGCCGGAGGTGGCCAGCCCCTCGGAACCGTCGAGTCCGGCGAAGCGTCCGGTGGTGGTGGGAGGAAGTCCGGCACCCGCGGTGGCCCCGGTCGCGAAGCCGATCGGCTCCGGGATCCGGGGGTCGTTGTCCCGGACCGAGACGGTGAGGCGGTCGAGCAGCAGTTGCAGCTCGACGGTGCAGCGTTTGTCGGGCTCCGCGTGCCGGTGGACGTTGGACAGCAGCTCGGTCACGCCGAGCGCGGCCTGTTCCACCAGGGCGTCGAGATGCCAATGGCGGAGATGGGCGGAGACGATGCGGCGGATCTGTCCGATCCGCGACGGCAGGGCGTGAAGCTCCACCGCGTAGTACCTGCTCGGCTCGCTGATCACGGCGGCGACTCCCCGAAGTTGTCGTAAGAAGACGAAGATTCGGATCTGTCATGCGTACAGCAGGCGGTGACCGGAACGCTCTGTCACCGCCGGTGAACCCTCGGTGAGGTGGTTCCAGCGTGAACCACCCGTCACCCCGCCGCAACTCGCGGCCACGAGCGGCAGGCCGCAGCCCCGGACGGCACCACCGTCACTCCTGCCCCAGGGGACGCGCGAGAGGTATGCGGGCCCGCGCCCACGCGGTCGCCGCGGGGCGGCACCGGACCGGCACGTCGGGCCGGTCCTCCCGACCACCCGTACCGCCGGGCCTCAGGACTTCCGGCCCGCCGCCCGCCTGAGCGCCGCCAGGAAGCGGCCGGACCGCTCCGTCTCCTCCGCGTCGCCGCCGTCCGTCGCCGCCCGGTCCATCGTGAGCCGGTAGCGCGTGCCGTTCACGGTCGCCACGGCCTCGTCCGACGTCGCGAACCACGGGCGCCCGGCCCGCACCTTCGTGACCGGGGCGCTGTCGATCTCGCTGCCGTAACTCGTCAGCAGCGCGAGCCGCCCGTCCTCGATCCGTACCTCCCCCGCACGCGTCAGCGAGCGCGGCCACCGCGCGATCCGTACGCCCCTCGCGCTGAACTCGGGCTTCGCCATGCCGATCCGCCCCTTTCACCCGGTTGCGGGTACCAGTGTGCCGGGCCCTTCGCGACCGCACCAGTACCCCGCCCACAAGTGATCCCTATGGAGCCCCAAAGGCAACGTTTGCCCAGGTGAGAGGGGTATCGTCGGCGTCGGGAGACCCCCGGTGCAGCACATGAGGAGTGGGACGGATGAACACCACACGGAACAGCGCGACCCCTGCGCCACCGATGGCCGCGCCGGCGACGGCCGCCGGCGCCGCGGCCACCGACACCTGCACGGCGACGGCCACCATCGACGTCGACCGCAGCGACCCGGCGTACCGGACCTGGCTGAAGGAGGCCGTCCGCAAGGTCCAGGCCGACGCCAACCGCTCCGCCGACACCCACCTCCTGCGTTTCCCGCTCCCCGAGCGGTGGGGCATCGACCTCTACCTCAAGGACGAGTCCACCCACCCCACCGGCAGCCTCAAGCACCGCCTCGCCCGCTCGCTGTTCCTGTACGGGCTCTGCAACGGCTGGATCCGGCCCGACCGGCCCGTCATCGAGGCCTCCAGCGGCTCCACCGCCGTCTCGGAGGCGTACTTCGCCAAGCTCGTCGGCGTCCCCTTCATCGCGGTCATGCCCCGCACCACCAGCTCCGAGAAGTGCCGCCTGATCGAGTTCCACGGCGGCAGCTGCCACTTCGTCGACGACTCGCGCACGATGTACGAGGAGGCCGCGGCGCTCGCCGAGCGCACCGGCGGCCACTACATGGACCAGTTCACGTACGCCGAGCGCGCCACCGACTGGCGCGGCAACAACAACATCGCCGAGTCCATGTACCAGCAGCTGCGCCTCGAGCGGTACCCGGAGCCGGCCTGGATCGTCGCCACCGCCGGGACCGGCGGCACCTCGGCGACCATCGCGCGCTACGTCCACTACATGCAGCACGACACCCGCATCTGTGTCGCCGACCCGGAGAACTCCTGCTTCTTCGACGGCTGGACGCAGGGCGACCCGCACGCCACCGCCGACCGGGGCTCGCGCATCGAGGGCATCGGCCGGCCGCGCATGGAGCCCAGCTTCGTGCCCGGGGCCATCGACCGGATGATGAAGGTGCCCGACGCGGCCAGCGTCGCCGCCGTCCGCGCCCTGGAGGGCGCCATCGGCCGCAAGGCGGGCGGCTCCACCGGCACGGGGCTGTGGAGCGCGTTCAAGATCGTGGCCGAGATGGTGGCGCAGGGCCGCACCGGCAGCGTCGTGACCCTGATCTGCGACCCCGGCGACCGCTACCTCGACAAGTACTACTCGGACGCCTGGCTGGCCGAGCAGGGGCTCGACATCACCCCGTACGCCGCCGCGATCGAGACCTTCCTCGCGACGGGAGCCTGGCCGACGTGAGTCCCGGAGGTCCCCGGCCCTGACCCGTCCGCGCCCCGGGTCCTTCCGGCGCGCGGGGGAGTACGTCCACGCACCGGTCCCGCATGCGCTCTCCGTGCAGCTCGCGGAAGTGTCGAGTGTCGAGTTCGGCCGGCGGGATCCCGCGCGGGTCCCGCCCGGGAGGCCATGCGGACCGAAGACCACCCCGCACCCGTTGCGCCGAGAGCTGGTACGCCAGGACATGGGTCCCGACCGGACCTGACGTAGTCACGCCGCCATGGCAGTCCGCCGGCCGGTGGGGAAGGTGCCGGGCCGGGAACGGGGGTGCCGCGGAACATCCGGGAGTTCGGCGCCTGGAACGGAACTCGCCTCCGCCCCCGACTCCGCCCGGATGGGCGGCCGTTGCGTAGTGTCGGGAGACATGAGCACCCGGACCCTGTACCTGTTCAGCTCGGCAGCCCCGCCCGTCTTCGACATCGCGACGGTCATCGAGGACGCGCAGGCGGACGGCTGGGACGTCTGTCTCGGTCTCACACCCACCGCGGCCCGCTGGCTTTCCGACTCCCTCGACGGGCTCGCCGCCCTGACCGGGCACCCCGTGCGCTGGGACTACCTCATGCCCGGCCTGCCCGACGTCTGGCCGCAGGCGGACGCGATCCTCCTCGCCCCGGCCACCTTCAACACGGTCAACCAGTGGGCTCTTGGGATCACGAACAAGTGGGTCGTCGGGGTCCTGGCGGAGGCCGTCGGGAAGGGGATCCCGACGGCGGCCGTGCCGTGCGTGAGCGCGGCCTTGGCTCAGCATCCGCAGTTCGAGCGGTCGATCGGCACCCTTCGGGGCGCCGGGGCGCACGTGCTGTACGGCCCGGGCGGGTTCGTGCCGCACCGCCCCGGTGAGGGGAATCCGGCGGAGTACCCGTGGCGCGTTGCACTGGACGCTGTCCGCTCGGCCTGACCCGGGACAATGCGACGCCGGGGCAGCTCCTCGTGGCGGCCCCGATCCCGCGTCCGGGCCGCCCTGTGGTGAACGGCCGCACCGCTCGGCCGCGACGACGGGCGAGAGTGGGGCGGCCCGGGGGAGCCACCGGCAGCACACGCTCCGTGAGTGCCGCCGCCGACCTGCCCGCCGTCGAGGCGGCCAGGTCCGCGCGCCTCACGAAAGGGCGGGCGCGACGCCGCAGCAGCCATGACCCGAGCGGGTGGGGCCGACGCGGACGAAGCCGGCCCCGGCGCCGGAGCCGGCGGTCAGGAGACGGCCGCTGACTCCGTTTCGTCGTCTGCGTCCCGCAGGACGTCTTTGAGGTCGGCCAGGGTGGTCTCGGGAAGGGTCAGGAGCCGGTCTCTCCTTCTTCCCCCGTCTCGAATTTTTCTCGTGCGCGTTCGATGGCGGGCATGTTCTGCGACGCCCACGCCAGCAGTACGTCGATGGGATGGCGCAGGGTTTTGCCGAGCGGGGTGATCCGGTAGCGGACCGCCACGGGGCGGGTGGAGACGATCTCGCGGTCGATCACGCCGTTGCGTTCGAGGCGCCGCAGTGTCGCCGTCAGCGACTTCTGCGTGACGTGGGGGATGGCCCGGCGAAGTTCGTTGAAGCGACACGGCCGTTCACAGAGTTCGTTGAGGACGCTGAGCGACCACTTGTCGAGGATCTGGTCGAGCAGTTCTCGGTGGGGGGCGTCGATCCGGAACTCGCCGGCGGTATCCATGGTGAAACCTGGTCTCGTTGAAGTGTCTTTCTCCTACTAAGTAGCTTATCGATACCTACTCCGGAGGAGAGCAACCGCATGACTGTTCAGCACTTCACGCCGGAAGGCATGCTGCAGCCGGTCCCCTACCACCACGTCGCCGTGGGCACCGGGACGAAGCACGTCCACGTCAGCGGACAGGTCGCGCGCCAGGCCGACGGGACCCCCGTCGCGCCCGGTGATCTGGCCGGACAGGTCGCCCAGGCGCTGCGCAACACCGCCCTCGGACTGGCGGGCGCGGGCGCGTCGTTCACGGACGTGCTGCGCCTGACCTTCTACGTGACCCGGTGGTCCCCGGAGAGGATCGGCGATTTCATGGCCGGCGTCGAGGCCGTCGCCGAGGAGATCGGCCTCCGGCTTCCCATGCCCCCCGCCTCCCTCATCGGCGTCGAGTACCTCTTCGAGCCGGACATCCTCGTCGAGGTCGAGGCGACCGCGCTCCTGGACTGACCCCTTTTCGAGGAACTTGCGCAGCCCCGGCACGGCCGGCCGAAGAGGGCTTCGGCGCGCGATCGAGGCGTACCGCCCGGCCATGGCCCGGTTCCCGGGGTGGTCGGCGCCCAGGTGATGGGGCGGCAAACTGTGCCGCCGTACGCTCCGCGGGCCTCGCGCGGGCCCGGACGAAGTGTCGGCCCCGATCGAGTGGGCCCGCGCCAGGCACCGCCGTCCGGCCAGGGCCAAGGACGGCCCGGGCCGGCACAGGTGAGGTGGAGCTGCCCCCCACGCCCATACCGAGCCGGGTACGGAGGACCGCCGGCGTCCTGTACGGGGACACGGCGCCCCTCCGGGGCCACCCGGCCCGAGGCGTACGCGGTCCCGGCACGGCGTCATCCGGCGTCGGCGCCCCGGACTCAGCCCCGCAGCAGCCCGTCCAGCGCCCTGCCGAACAGCAGCCGTCCCGCCGCCGCGGACACCGGGTCGAGGAACCGGGGCACACCGCGCACGGACAGCTCCTCCGTCCACCGCACCCGGCAACCGCCACCCGGCAGCCCCGCGACCTCGATGAGCGCCCAACCGCGCACCACCCGGCCGGACTTCTCCAGCCGACACACCCCCGGCCGTCCGCCGGAGGGCGGCTCCCAGCGGGTCACCTCCATCGGGTCGTCGAAGGCCAGCCGCCCGATCCCCGTCCGGGCGGTGAAACGCGTCCCCACCTGGTTCGCGCCGGGCGTCAGCACGCGCGTCCGGGTCAGCGGCACCCGGCGGCCGTGCGCCGGCCAGTCCGTCAGCCGGCGCCAGACCTCCTCCGGCGGCAGGGGCACGGCCCGCCCGACCCGGAAGGGGGTCACGCCTGCTCCTCGCCCGCCACGACCAGTCCCGGTACGTGCTCCAGGACCTCCGCCCGGAGGTCCGCGCCCAGCCCCCGGTCGGTGACCCAGGTGTCGACCTCGTCCAGACCCGCGAAGGAACTCAGACCCACCGTCCCCCACTTGGTGTGATCGGCGACCACCACCACCCGGCGGGCCGAGCGCATCAGACACCGGTTCGTCTCCGCCTCGGCCAGGTTGGGCGTGGAGAGCCCGGCCTCCGCGGAGAGACCGTGCGCGCCCAGGAACAGCAGGTCGAAGTGGAGGGACCGGATCGCCCGGTCCGCCACCGGACCGACCAGCGCGTCCGACGGCGTCCGCACGCCACCGGTCAGGACGACCGTCGGCGCCCCGCTCCGGGCCTCGCCGCCGCTCCCCGCCGGACGCGCCTCGTGGAACACGTCGGCGACCCGGACCGAGTTGGTCACCACCGTCAGTTCGGGCACGTCGACCAGATGACGCGCCAGGGCGTACGTCGTCGTCCCGCCCGACAGCGCGACGGCCGAACCGGGCGCCACGAGCGCCGCCGCGGCGCGGGCGATCTCGTCCTTGGCGCTCGGCTCCAGAACCGACTTCGCCTCGAAGCCCGGCTCGTGCGTGCTCGCCTCGACGACCGGCACGGCCCCGCCGTGCACCTTGGCCACCACGCCCTGCCTGGCCAGGACGTCCAGGTCCC
>NZ_JAPSIW010000763.1 GCF_031178505.1 Streptomyces sp.
TCGACGGCGCACCGCGCGCGGCGCACGGTACCCCGGGGCCGGTTCGGCGCCCTCGGCACGACCGCCCGCACGGCGTCCCGCACGGGGCCGCCGACCGTCTCCGGCCGCTGGTCGCTGCTGCCGGGGGCCGCCCCGGAGCCCACCCACCGGGCACACGCCCTGGCCCGTACCCTCCTGGACCGGCACGGTGTCGTCACCCGGGGGGCGGTGGCCGCCGAGGGGGTGGAGGGCGGCTTCTCCGCCGTCTACCGGGTGCTGTCCGCGTTCGAGGACAGCGGTCAGGCCCGCCGCGGCTATGTGGTGGAGGGCCTGGGGGCGGCCCAGTTCGCGATGGACGGGGCGGTGGACCGGCTCCGCGCGGCGGCGACCGCCCGCGACCGGGGTGCCGAGGCCGCGGCGGGCCCGCGCGCGGTGGTGCTGGCCGCCGCCGATCCGGCCAACGCGTACGGGGCGGCGCTCTCCTGGCCCGAGCCGCCGACGGGCGCGGGCCACAAGCCGGGCCGCAAGGCGGGCGCGCTGGTGGTCCTGGTGGACGGCGAACTGACGCTGTACATGGAGCGCGGCGGCAAGACCCTGCTGTCGTGGCCCGCCGAGCCGGACGATCCCGCGCTGACGGCGGCGGCCGAGGCTCTGGCGGCGGCGGCCCGGCAGGGGGTGCTCGGCACCGTCACGGTGGAGCGGATCAACGGTGCCACGGCCCTCACCTCACCGCTGGCCCGCCCGCTGGAGGCCGCCGGTTTCCTCGCCACCCCCCGGGGCCTGCGCCTGCGCGCCTGACCCGGGCCCTGGGCCCGCGCCGTGCCCGCACGGTCGGGCCCCCGCACCCCGGCACGGCATCGCACCTGCACCCGCACCCGCACCCGCACCCGCACCCGCACCCGCACCCGGCATGATGGTCGTATGCCCGAAGGAGACACCATCTGGCTGGCGGCCCACCGCCTGCACGCCGCACTGGCCGGACGGGTGCTCACCCGAACGGACCTCCGGGTGCCGCGCTTCGCCACGGCCGACCTCACCGGCCGCACCGTCCTGGACGTCACTCCGCGCGGCAAGCATCTCCTCACCCGCGTCGAGGGCGGGTTCACCGTCCACTCCCATCTGCGGATGGACGGCGCCTGGCGGGTGTACGCCACGGGCGAGCGCCCGCGCGGCGGCCCCGACCACCAGATCCGGGCGATCCTCGGGAACGCCGAGAACACCGCGTACGGCTACCGGCTACCGGTCCTGGAGCTGCTGCGCACCGCCGAGGAGTCCCGGGTGGTGGGCCACCTCGGCCCGGACCTCCTGGGCCCGGACTGGGACCCGGAGGAGGCGGTGCGCCGTCTCCGCGCGGACCCGGCCCGCACGCTGGGCGAGGCCCTGCTGGACCAGCGGAACCTCGCCGGGATCGGCAATGTGTTCAAGTGCGAGCTGGCGTTCCTCGCCGGCGTCACCCCGTGGCTCCCGGTGGGCGAGCTGGCGCCTGACGTCCCCGCGCGCCTCGTCGCGACCGCCCACCGCCTGCTGGAGGCGAACAAGGACCGCCCGGAGCGCCGCACCACCACGTCCCGTCATCCCGGCATCCCCCTGTACGTCTACGGCCGTGGCGGACGCCCGTGTCTGCGCTGCGGGACCCAGGTCCGCAAGGCCGAACTCGGTGACCGGATCACCTACTGGTGCCCCGGCTGCCAGCACGGCCCCCAGGGCGAGACCCCGTGAACGCAAAGAGCCCGCAGGCAGCAACCCGCGAGCTCCGTCTACCGTCTGACGGCCCGGCCGGCGGCTGACATCCCGTCACCACGCCCGAGCCGGGCCCACCACAGCGCGCCCCCGCGCCGACTGCGGCGCCTGCCGCCGCGATCCGCCGAGGCGGCGACGTGCACCGGCAGCAGGCTCAGTCCCCAGCCGCTCGCGGCCAGCGCCCCTTCGACCGGCCCGGCCTCGGCCGGGGCCAGAGCCAGGCGCAGCACCGCCCACCACCAGAATCCCCCGGCCACCAGCCCGACCACGATCAGCGTGAGCGTCGCCAGCGGGAACCGTCGCCGTACCATGGCCGCCTCCTGCCGATCGACGCTAGACCGGCAGGATCACTCGGCGGGAGGGCGCACCGAAGCCAGACGGGGCGTGCGCCGAGCGCGCGACCCCGGGTATGAACCTCAGCGGCACGCCCCCCACCGGGTGGCTGCGCGACACGTCAGGCACCGCTCTTGACGCTCTCCGCCTGGAACATCCAGGCGTGCTTCTCGAGGTCCGCCGTCAGGCCGATGATGATGTCCTGGGTGACCGGGTCGGGCTTTTCGGTCGCCTCGATGCGCTCCCGCATCCGGGTGATGACGGCCGCGAGCGCGCTGACCAGGACCTGGACGGCGTCCTCGTCCTTGATCCAGCCCTCCGGAGTCTTTCCGATGGCACTGGAGGACGCGACGGTCGCCGCCCGCCCGTCCGGGTTGACGCCGAGGGCGGACGCGCGCTCGGCCACCGTGTCGGAGTGTGTCCGGGCCGTGTCGACGACCTCGTCGAGCTGCAGGTGGACGGACCTGAAGCGCGGCCCGACGACGTTCCAGTGCACCTGCTTGGCGACCAGGGCGAGGTCGACCAGGTCGACCAGGGCCCCCTGGAGCGCGTTGCCGACCGTCTTGAGGTCGGCGTCGGAAAGCGGACTCTTCACGACAGACATGCGGAATCTCCAACCAGTCGTACGTTTCCCCCACCATGGCACGCCTGACCGGAATTCGGCATCTCAAACAATCCCCGGGGAAGCTTCCGACCTGCGCCGGGACGGCGAAAAGCCCCGGCCGGCACCCCCGCAGGGGTGACGACCGGGGCTTCGACCCGTTTCGGTTCAGGCGGCGACGACGTCGACCGCTTCCGCGGGCGCCTTGATGGTCACCCGCTCGGTGGGCACACCGCCCACCGACGTCACCGACACCGAGTTGAGCATCGGACGGACCGGTGGCACCGGTTCGTTCGCCGCTGCCGACGCGGCCAGTTCGGCCAGTGACAGCTCGTCGCTCACTTCACGCATGAGCTCGGACATCCGTACGTCCAGCGCGTCGCAGATAGCGGAGAGCAGTTCGGAGGAAGCCTCCTTCTGCCCCCGCTCCACCTCGGAGAGATAGCCGAGCGAGACTCGGGCGGACGAGGAGACTTCGCGCAGAGTACGGCCCTGGCGCTGGCGCTGCCGACGCAGCACGTCACCCAGCAGGCGACGGAGCAGAATCATCGGTGGCTCCCTCCTCGGACCGCGTAGCCGCATCCTTCACGCCCCACCATACCGCCTCGCGCCGCGGCCGTGCGGGGAGCGATGTCGTGTTCACTCAGGGCTGCA
>NZ_JAPSIW010000764.1 GCF_031178505.1 Streptomyces sp.
GGGCTGGCCTCGCCCAGCTGGTCGATGATGCCGAGCACGAGGAAGGAGGGCGTGGTCAACCGGACTTCAGACATACGGCGACGGTATCGCGGCGCCCTCCGACGGAGGCCTTCGGTGATCGACTCCCGGGGCCTGCCCTACGGCACCACCTCGTCACACCGTCCGGGGTCGACCGGCCCGGGAGGCCGGGAGGGCACCACGGGGTCGAGTGCCCCGTAGGGGGCGAAGGGGCGGGGGCGCAGCAGTTCGTCGAGCGCGGTCAGCCGGATGAGCCGGAGCAGCCAGGGCTGGTCGCACACCAGCCACCAGCGGACTCCGCCCGCCCGTGCCCGTCCCGCGCCGTGGGCGAGGAGGCCGAGCCCCGTCACGTCGCAGAAGGCGAGCCGGCGGACGTCGACGGTCAGGGCGTCCGACTCGCGGACGAGGGCGTCGAACTCGGGGCGCAGGCGGCGGACCTGCACGAGGTCGAGTTCGCCGAGGAGCGCCGCGACGGTGTGGCCGTCGGACGAGCGGACGAGGAGGTGCGGGTCGTGACGGGGGATCAGCTGCATCGGACGCTCCACAGGGTGGGGCCAGGTGTCACGACGAGCGTGGCCGCCCTGTCCAGGAGAGGCACGTTTCGCCTGGTCCACTGTCACCTGAATCGGTGAATGCGGGGCTCCGGCTCGCTCGCCCGTTCGCCTCGGGCTCCTTCTCTCCCACCCCACCGGCCGCAGCCGTCCCGTCCCCCGGGCTCGGCGGTCACGTCCCGCCGAGCGGTGCCGGCCGGCGCGGGTGCGCAGCGGCCGGCACCGTCAGGGGCGGATCTCCTTCGCCTCGAAACGGCCCTCTCCCAGGACCAGCACGAACGAGACCTGCTGCCCTTCCGAAAGGGCCTGGCCCCCGCCTTCCACGTCCTCGGCCCGGAAGTAGACCGGGTCCTCGGAGCCCATGGCGAGGACGAACCCGTAGCCGGCGTGACGGTTGAAGGACTGAACGAATCCGGTGACCCTGTTTTCCACGACGCCTCCTCGGCTCCCGGCGCGCACGCGCCTTCCGAGGGATCCCTACCCCGTGACGGTGGATCCGTCTGTCCGCCCCCCGGGCGAGGGCGCGTGCTCGGGGGACGGGCCGGACGGCAGGTCCCGGGCCGAACGGGAGCGTCCCCGTGCCCGGGCCGGACGGGGCAGGCCCCGGGCCGGGCGGAGGCGCCCCCGCGCCCCGGGCGGCGGCCCGGCACCCCACCGCCGGTGCGGCGGGGTCACCCCGCGAAGCGGGCCATCCACGCCTCGACCTCGTCGGCGGTGCGCGGCAGCCCCGCCGAGAGGTTCTCGTGCCCGTCGGAGGTGACCAGCAGGTCGTCCTCGATCCGTACGCCGATCCCGCGCCATTCCGCCGGCACGGTGAGGTCGTCCGGCTGGAAGTACAGGCCGGGCTCGACGGTGAGCACCATGCCCGGCTCCAGGACGCCGTCGACGTACTGTTCCGTCCGGGCGGTGGCGCAGTCGTGCACGTCGAGGCCGAGCATGTGCCCGGTGCCGGCCATGGTGAACCGGCGCTGGAGGCCGAGGGCGTACGCGCGGTCGACGGGGCCCTCGATGAACCCCCACTCGACCAGGCGCGCGGTGAGACTGCGCTGGGCCGCCTCGTGGAAGGCGCGGTAGGGAGCACCCGGCTCGACCGCGGCCATGCCGGCCTCCTGGGCCTCGTACACCGCCTCGTAGACCCGCCGCTGGAGCGGGGTGAACGTGCCGGAGACCGGCAGGGTGCGGGTGACGTCGGCGGTGTAGAGCGTACGGGTCTCCACGCCGGCGTCGAGCAGCAGCAGGTCGCCGGGGCGGACCGGGCCGTCGTTGTCGGTCCAGTGCATGATCGTGGCATGCTCACCGGCGGCGCAGATGGAGCCGTAGCCGACGGAGTTCCCCTCCAGGCGGGCGCGGCGGAAGAAGGTGCCCTCGATCCACCGCTCGGAGGTGGCGACCGCCCGGGACAGCTCCCCCACGACATCGGTGAAGCCGCGCACGGTGGAGTCGCAGGCCTTGCGGAGCTCGGCGATCTCCCAGTCGTCCTTGACGAGCCGGAGCTCGCCGAGCGCGGTCTCCAGCTCGGCGTCCCGCTCCTCGTCGGTGGTGACGGCCGCCTCCAGGGCCGGGTCGTGCCCGCGGACGATCCGGGTCGGCGCGCCGGATCCGGCGGCCAGGTCCCGGGCGGCCGTCCGGACGTCGCGGCAGGGCAGGCCGAGGACGCGCTCGGACTCGGCGAGGGAGCGGCGGCGGCCCGTCCACAGCTCGGCGTGGTAGCCGGTCCAGAACTCGTCGTCGTCCCGGCTGTCGCGCGGGAGCTGGTAACAGTAGGCGTCGTGACCGCCGTCGGCGCGCGGTTCGAGGACGAGGGCGCCGTCCCGGGCCTGGTCGCCGGTCATGTGCACGTACCCGGAGTAGGGGCGGAAGGGGTACATGTCGTCGTTCGAGCGCGTCTTGAGGTTGCCGGACGGGATGACGAGACGCTCGCCCGGGAAGCGCGCGGAGAGCGCGGCGCGGCGCCGGGCCGCGTACGGGGCCTGCTCGTCCGGCTCCAGATCGTGCCGTTCGGTGTCCGCCCAGCCCGTGCGCATGAGCGCGGACAGTTCCTCGGAGATGTCGTGGTAGAGCCCGTTCTTGCGGCGCTTGGCCATGAGGTGCTCCTTTCGTCCCGGTCGGTGACCGGGCGTGCGTCCGTGCGGTGTGAGGCCGTGCCCTCCGGCGGCGGTACGGGCGCCACGCCCTGGCGCCGTTCCGGTGACCGCCGACCCACGGTCGTGGGGGCAGGGGCGGTGCCAGGACTGTCGTGAGGCCCGCTGCCGCCGTCCCCCCGGTGGCGGCGGTGCGTGTCCGAGCCGGGACG
Source organism: Streptomyces sp. (assembly GCF_031178505.1). GTDB lineage: Bacteria > Actinomycetota > Actinomycetes > Streptomycetales > Streptomycetaceae > Streptomyces > Streptomyces gulbargensis. The sequence continues at coordinate 2,863 of NZ_JAPSIW010000764.1, forward strand.
GTACCGGCGGGCGGGCCGCTCCGGGGCGCAGAAGTGCCAGTGGCACGGATCGGCCACCGCACCCCGTCCCCCGCCCGCTCCCGGCGCGTCGGCCGCCGTCGATAATGCGGCCATGACTCCTGCCTCCCCGGGCCCCGCGCCCCTGCCCCGGGCGGCCGCCACGCCCTCTCCGGCAGCGGCCGCAGCGCACAGCCGGCTCGCCGACGCCCTGCGGCTGCTGGGGGTCGGCGAGGCCGCGAGCCGGGTGTACCTGGCCCTGCTGGAGCGGGCTCCCGCGCCGCTCGACGCGGTCGGGGAGGCGGCCGGGCTGAACGGCGCCGCGCTCGCCGCGGCGTACGGCGAGCTGGTCGACGCCGGCCTGGCGAGTGCCGGCACGGGGCCGGCGGACGTCGTGGCGCCGGTGCCGCCCGCCGCGGGCCTGGAGATCCTCGGCCGCCCGGTGC
>NZ_JAPSIW010000765.1 GCF_031178505.1 Streptomyces sp.
GGCCAGGGCGGTTGCCGGCGCCGGTCCCCGGCGCGGCCGGGTCCGGGCCTCGGGCCAGGGCGGGTGCCGGCGCCGGGAGCCCTCCGGGCGACCGAGTCCCGGGCCCGGGCCGACGGTACGGTGCGGCCGGCCCGGGCCGTGGGCCGGTGGTGGGCGCGGCCGGGGGGATCAGACCAGGCGGCGGGCCGTCGCCCAGCGGGTGAGCTCGTGCCGGTTGGAGAGCTGGAGCTTGCGCAGCACCGCCGACACGTGCGACTCGACCGTCTTCACCGAGATGTACAGCTGCTTGGCGATCTCCTTGTAGGCGTAGCCACGGGCGATCAGACGCAGCACCTCCCGCTCGCGCTGGGTGAGCCGGTCCATGTCCTCGTCGACGGGCGGCGCGTCGGTCGAGGCGAAGGCGTCGAGGACGAAGCCGGCGAGCCGGGGCGAGAAGACCGCGTCGCCCTCCTGCACCCGGAAGATCGAGTCGACCAGGTCGGTGCCGGTGATCGTCTTGGTGACGTAACCCCGGGCCCCGCCGCGGATGACGCCGATCACGTCCTCGGCCGCGTCCGAGACGGACAGGGCGAGGAACCGCACCGGGCCCTCCGCCGCTGCCATCAGCCCGGCGCAGCGGCGCAGCACCTCGACGCCTCCCCCGCCCGGCAGATGGACGTCGAGCAGGACGACCTCGGGCCGGGTCGCCGTGATCACGGTGACCGCCTGGTCGACGTCGGCGGCCTCGCCGACCACCTCGACGCCGGTGATCTCGGTCCGGCCGATCTCCGCCTGCACCCCGGTGCGGAACATGCGGTGGTCGTCGACGAGGACCACCCGCACCCGGCGGTCCGCGCCCGCCGCCCCCGTCCCGGTCGCTGTCCCGGTCCCGTCGCTCATCCGTCCGCCCTCTCCATCTCAAGCTCCACTTCGGTGCCGCCGTCCGGCGCGGATCTGAGCCGGGCCGAGCCCCCGTTGCGCCGCATCCGGCCCATGATCGATTCTCGTACGCCCATCCGGTCCTCGGGAACGGCGTCGAGATCGAAGCCCGGCCCCCTGTCCTTCACGGACACGAAGACCGTCCGGCCCTCCACCTCGGCGTAGACCTGGACCGCGCCTCCCTCGCCACCGTACTTGGCGGCGTTGACCATCGCCTCGCGGGCGGCCTGTATCTGTGCGGTCAGTTTCTCGTCGAGCGGGCAGTCGCCGACGACCACGACCTCCAGCGGGACGCCGTGCTTGTCCTCGACCTCGGCGGCGGCCCGCTTCACCGCCTCGGCGAGGGTCTCGGGCTCCTCGTCCTTGCCGGTGCCCTCCGGTCGGTAGAGCCAGTTCCGCAGCTCCCGCTCCTGGGCGCGGGCGAGCCGGCGGACCTCTCCCGGGTCCTCGGCGTTGCGCTGGATCAGGGTGAGGGTGTGCAGGACGGAGTCGTGGACGTGGGCGGCGACCTCGGCCCGCTCCTGGGCGCGGATGCGCATGGTGCGCTCCTCGGAGAGGTCCTGGGACATGCGGACCAGCCACGGGCCGGCCAGCAGGGCTATGCCGGTGAGGACGGCGACCGCGGCGGTGAGGGCCGTGCCGAGCTGGGCGACGGAGCCGCGCACCACGACGAACACGGCGAGTCCCGTGCCGACCAGGGCCACACCGACCAGGCCCCGGGTGAGCTGGAGGGCGCGTCTGCGACGGTCGGGATCGGTCCAGCTGGCGCGGCGGGCGTTGTCCGCCTGGCGCCAGACGAGGACCACACCCACCCCGATGAGGAGAGTCGGCCAGACGTAGCGTCCGGTCTCCTTGTCGAGGTTGATGTTGCCGAGGAGCACGGCCGCGCCGATGGCGAGCGCGACCAGGGCGAAGACCTGCCCCCGGTCCGGTTTGCGGAGCCGGCGTCTGCCGTCGGGCATCGTCTCGAAGACGGGGCGTGGGGCTGCCCGGCCGCCGACACCGAGCGGGACGACGATCCAGAAGACCGCGTACAGCAGGACGCCGAGGCCGTCGGTGAGCAACAGCACCGTGAAGACGGCCCGGACCCACACGACGGGCAGCCCCAGATGCCCGGCGAGGCCGCGCGCGACACCGCCGAGCCATCGCCCGTCGGCGCTCCTGTAGAGCCTGCGCGCGGGCGGTTCGTCGGTCTCGGTGACACGAGCGGCTGCGGACATGACCCGATCGTCACACGTGGGGTCCCCCGCGGACATCAGGGGCGGCCCTGAGTTCGTCCCTGGTACGGCCTCAGGGGAACGGGGCTCCCGAATATCAGGGTCGGGCCAGGGTCGTCCCCGGTGCCGCGGCAGGTCACGGGCGGTCACCATGGACGCATGACGAGTTCGACGCCTTCGCCTCACGAGGCCCCGCCCACGGCGGAGGCCCCGCCCGTCCCGCCGCTGCGGCGCTCGCGTGCGAGCAAGGTCGTGGGCGGGGTCTGCGGCGGTCTCGGCCGGCACTTCGACCTCGACCCGGTGATCTTCCGTGTGGTGGTCGGAGTGCTGTCGGTGACCGGCGGCGTCGGCCTGATCTTCTACGGCTTCGCGTGGCTCCTCCTCCCGCTCGCGGGAGAGGAGGAGAACGAGGGCCGCAGACTCCTGACCGGCCGTGTGTCCGGGGCGTCGCTGGCGGCGGTGCTCCTGGCGCTGGTGGGTTGCGGGGTCTTCCTGTCGATGCTGCGCAGCGGGTCGCTCCTGGGCTTCGCCATGACCCTGTCCCTGGCGGTGTGCGGGGCGGCGGTGTGGTCGCAGCGGCGCAGGACGGCGAGCGGGGAGGCCGACCTGCGGAGGGACGTGGCGGCCGCCATGGCCGTCGCCGAGGCCCCGCCGGAGACGAAGGCGCCCCCGCTGGTCGAGTTCCCGTCCTGGTGGAAGGACCCCATCGTGAAGGACGGCTCGACGGGCAAGATCGCCATCGGTTACCTCTGGGGCCCGCACGGCGTCGTGGACGCGGAAGGCCGGGTGAACGGCGAGGTGCCGAAGCCGGGACGGCAGTGGGGCCCGGACGGCTCCGCGGCTGAGCGGCCGGCCCGTTCCATACGCCGCACGCCGTACTCCATCGGCGGCCTGATCCAGTTCTTCGCCTTCCTCGCCGCCGTGCTGGGCACGGCCCTGACGTGGGAGACCGAGCCGCTGGGGCGGAGCCTGCAGACGGGTTTGGTCGCCGCTCTCGCGGTGTTCGGCCTGGGCCTCGTCGTCAGCAGCTTCCTCGGCCGGACCGGTTTCGGCACCGTCTTCCAGACCGTGTCCACGGCCCTGCTGCTCGCCGTGGCGGTGGCCCTGCCGCAGCGGATCACGACCGAGTGGGTGCGGGAGACGTGGCAGCCCACCACGGTGGGCGCG
>NZ_JAPSIW010000766.1 GCF_031178505.1 Streptomyces sp.
ATGCGCGAGGAGAACATGCGGTGGTACGAGCACCCGGCGGAGAAGCTCTCCCACTACTCCAAGCGCACCGCCGACATCGAGTACCGCTTCCAGTTCGGCGGCAGCGAGTGGGGTGAGCTGGAGGGCGTGGCCAACCGCACCGACTACGACCTCGGCGCCCACTCCAAGGCCTCCGGCCAGGACCTCTCCTACTTCGACCAGGAGGCCGGCGAGCGCTGGACGCCGTACGTCATCGAGCCCGCGGCCGGTGTCGGCCGCGCGATGCTGGCCTTCCTGCTGGACGCCTACATCGAGGACGAGGCGCCCAACGCCAAGGGCAAGCTGGAGAAGCGCACGGTGCTGCGCCTCGACCACCGCCTCGCCCCGGTGAAGGTCGCGGTGCTGCCGCTGTCGCGCAACGCCGACCTGTCCCCGAAGGCCAAGGGTCTCGCCCAGGCGCTGCGGCAGAACTGGAACATCGACTTCGACGACGCCGGCGCCATCGGCCGCCGCTACCGCCGCCAGGACGAGATCGGCACGCCGTACTGCGTGACGGTCGACTTCGACACGCTGGAGGACAACGCGGTGACGGTGCGCGAGCGCGACTCGATGAAGCAGGAGCGGGTGTCGCTGGACCAGATCGAGGGGTACCTGGCGAGCCGCCTCGCGGGCTGCTGAGGTCCCTGATCCCCGCGAACGCCGGGCGAGCTGGAAGGTCAGCTCGCCCGGCGTTCGGCTGTCGTGGCCCAGAGGGCGGCGGGGTCCAGGCGTGTGAGACGGATGCCGCCGGGCCCGGACGACAGCAGCAGGCAGTCGTCCGTGAGCGCGAGGGAGCCGACCCGGTACGGCGCCGGCAGCGCCGCTCGTCGCCCGCTCAGCAGGTGCCACAGGTGGAGCCGCCGGTCGGACCAGGCGACGGCGAGCACCGGTCCGGCGGCGTCCGTGTCGGCGAGGGCAAGGGCGGTGGGCAGAGAGCCCCGGCGTTCCAGGGGTTCGGTGAGGGGCGCCGCGCTCGCCGAGTCCCAGAGCACGACCGTGCCGTCCAGGCCGCCGGTGACGACCAGGACGGTGTCACCGACATCGAGACAGGCCGCGGCGGCCACGGGGGAGCGGTGCGGCCGGTACGCAGTGAGCGTCTCTGGGGCGGGGAAGTCCAGCGGCCAGAGGTGGACCCGGCCGCGGCCGTCGCCGACGACGGCATGGCGGGCGGTTGCCGCGAGGGCGGTGGGCAGCTCCGCCGGGGGCGGAGCCAGGGTGGCGGCATTGTGGTGCAGCAGGAGTGACCCAAGACCGATGGGGACCGGCGCGTCGGTGACGAGGGGGAGGGGCCGCAGGGCGCCCGTGCGGTCCAGCGCCAGCAGACAGTCGGGGGTGATCGGGGCGAGAGCGGCGGGCTGCCAGGCGGTGCCGGCGGGCAGGGTCGTGCGGGCCCGTCCGTCCGCGAGCGCGTAGCGGGTGAGACGCCCCAGCGCGTCGGCCGCCACGAACGTACCGGCGGCGGTAAGCGTGGCGGCGGCGGTGGTGCGCTCGGGCAGTGACCAGCGGGTGATCCACGGACCGGTTTCGGCCAGCGGTCGCAGGTACTCGGCCAGCTTCGGCTGGGCCCCGGCCGCGGCGCTGTGCAGGACTGCGGCCCGCTGGGGCTCCGGCAGGTCAGGCGCGGACAGGTCGGGAGCGGCCCGGTCCCAGACGTCCCGCAACCCCGGGGGCAGCGGGAGCCGCGGGTCGGCCAGGGCGGCGGTGACGGCCGGTACCGAGCCGTACACCAGGTAGCCCGGGTCGCGAAGCAACTGGTGGGCCGTGCCGGTGCTCAGCGCGCGGTCGAGTGCGTGCTCGCGCTCGTCGGGGGTGGCGGTGGGCCAGTCACGTGCCGGGGGCGTGGGCGGCGGTGCCGCAGCCATGGACGGTCCTGGATGCGGGGCCTGGTGCACCGGTCCCGGTTCCGTTCCCGTCCCCCGCTCCATTTCGACGACCAGCACGTCGTCCGTGCCGCCCAGCAGGTCCGGGGTGTCGGATTCGAGGATCAGACGGACGCCGGGCAGGGCGCGCAGGGGGTTGATCAGGTTCTCGACGATCGTGTGCGGCCGGGCGTCGGGGAGGTCGGCGGGGCCCCGCCCGGACCGGTGCAGGTCGGTGACGACCATGAGCACGGGCCGCGGGTCGGCGCCCAGGCGCCGCAGAAGTTCGGCCGGCTCGATGGGGCCGTAGCCCAGATGCCGGCCGAGCTGCCAGGCCAGGGTCCGGGTGATCTGCCCCTCGGCGAAGCCCACGGCGTGCACGACCGGACGCGGGGACGAGCCGGGGGCCGCCGCTCCCGCGACGAACAGGGCCAGCAGACGGCTCTTGCCCGACCCGGGCGGGCCGGTGACCACGGCGGTGCGCCGGGTACCTTCCCGGGCGGCGCCGGGCTCCACGGCCCACGACAGCAGCGACTGGGCGGCGGTGCCGTCGCCGGTCTCCGTCCGTACATATCCCATGTGTCAACCCGCTCCAGGAGCCTGACGGCGAGTGGCCTCCCGCAACTGCCGCACACCTTCCGCTCGTTCGGTGGCGGTCTCGCCGTAGGAGACGTTGTGGCTGAGCGAGGCGTGGGGGAACATCAGCTCCAGCCACATCGAGCAGTAGTGGCCCGGCATGAAGCAGGCTTCCAGCTCGGTGTGGATGCGGGTGACCTGTTCCGGTTCGATCCCGGCCTCGTACATCTTCGACCAGGCGCGCTGCTCGGGGTGGACGCAGAGCCCGCCCGCCTCGGTCACCAGGTGCTTCTCACCGTCCGGTGCGGCGAACTCGAAGGTCGCGTACGCCTCGACGCTCGCGGTGGTGCGGATGTCCTCCAGCACCAGGGGCCACCAGTTCTCCGGGTCGTCGAAGGCGCGGGGGTCCGCGGCGCTCAGGGTGTCCTGGGTGGTGCGGAACGCCTCGGAGGCGTCGCCCGGGGTTTCGGCGGCGCCGAGCACCTCCAGGAGGAGGTCCAGCTCCAGCAGTGCCTCGGCGAAGAGGGCGGGACTGGAGCTGACGAAGCGGTCGGGCTCGTCGTAGCCGAGGAGCACCGCGCGGACGTCCCCCTCGTGCGTCGCGCACATCTCGAAGGCACGGTCCGAGCCGAGGCGGGTCCAGGACAGCTGGGCCTCCTCGTTCACGCGCTTGCCGAGGGAGTCCGCGTACGCGGGGAGGGACTCCGGCTCGTCCGCGAGGACGTGGAAGTACGGCATGACGCGCAGGGGGAGGAGGAGACCACCGCCCGGGACGGCGTCGAAGCGACGGGTGCCGGCGGGGCCGAAGCGGTCGGCGAAGGGATTGCCGGTGGGGGACATGGCGGGT
>NZ_JAPSIW010000113.1 GCF_031178505.1 Streptomyces sp.
GCGGTAGAGCAGGGCGCCGGCGACGAAGCCTCCGACGAACAGCAGACAGCCGACGGCCACGACCAGCCCCGACAGCACGCTGCCGAGACGGCCGTGGCCGTCCTGCGTCCGTAGTTTTCCGCTCATGCGCACCCCAGAGGTCGGTCGACGGTCCGGGACGGCACCCTACCGGCGGGTCACTCCCCGGCGGTACGCCCGGCGGCGGTCTTCCTGCGGCGCCACAGGACGAGCGGGAGCGCTCCGGCGATGCCCGCGGCGCCGGGGGCGACGGTCAGGGCGGCCTGGTCGAGGCCGGGCTGGTCGAAGAGGTCGGGGACCGGGAGCGTGGCCCAGCGGGTGAGGGGCCAGGCGACGACGACGGCGCGGCCGACGACGAGGTCCTCGGCGACGGTGCCGGCGCCGGGGAGTTCCTGGTGGAAGCGGGAGTCCAGGGAGTTCTGCCGGTTGTCGCCCATGACCCAGATGCGGCCCTCGGGGACCTTGACGGGGCCGAAGGAGTCCTGGCAGGGCACGGAGCCGGGGAAGAGGTAGGCGGTCTCGTCGAGTTCCTTGCCGTTGAGGACGACCTTGCCGCCCTCCTTGCAGGACACGGTGTCGCCGCCGACGGCGATGACCCGCTTGATGAGGTCCTTCTCCTCGGCGGACGGCATGAGGCCGATGAAGCTGAGGAACTTCTGCAGCACGTTCGGCTCGGGGGTCGTCTCGCCCTCCAGCCAGCCGCCCGGGTCGTGGAAGACGACGACCTCGCCGCGCTCGGGCTCGGAGCCGAACCAGGGGGTGAGCTTGTCGACGAGGACCCGGTCGCCCTTCTTGAGGGTGTTCATCATCGATTCCGAGGGAATCGAGAAGGCCTGCACCAGGAAGGTCTTGATCAGCAGCGCGAGCAGCAGGGCGATGCCGACGAGAAGCGGCAGTTCCTTCCAGAAGGAACGCTGCTTCTTCGGGCCCTTGCCGCGCGGGCCGTCGCCGTCGTTCCCGTCGCCGCCCCCGTGCGGGGGTTCGCCGCTGGTCATGTCGTCACCCGTCACGTCATCGCCTGAGGTCCCGTCGGCCCTTTTCTCGGGCTCGTCGTGTCCGGATCGTGCGCCGACGGCCAAATCCCCCACATCCACTCCTCACTCCGTGCAATCGCCCGTCCCGGAACAGGGACAGGCCCACCACTCCCATAACGAGCAGAAGTTCCGCAGGGGTCGGGAGCCAGGGCAATCCGTTGAGATCGCGCGGAGACACACTATGCGACAGACCGAGCGTGCTGCCGGAATCCGGACGTGCGTCCGGTACGGCGGCGAAGGTCTCGCGTTCCTCCAGGCGCCGCCAGTGGCCGACGGGCCAGGCGATGACGACCGCGCGGCCGACGACCTGGTCCTCGGCGACGGTGCCGTGGTCCTTCTCGTCGAGGTGGAAGCGGGAGTCGGCGGAGCCGGAGCGGTGGTCGCCGAGGACGAAGACGCGGCCCTCGGGGACCTTGACCTCGAAGGGGATGGTGGACGGCCGGTCGCCGGGGTACAGGTAGGGCTCGTCCAGGGGGACGCCGTTGACGGTGATCCGGCCGTCCTTGTCGCAGCAGCGCACGGTGTCGCCGCCGACGGCGACGACCCGCTTGATGAGGTCGCGTTCGTCGGCGGAGGGCAGCAGGCCGATGAAGGTCAGCGCCTGCTTGGCCTGTTTCACCCCCACGGGGTCCTCGGGGGCCGGGGTGGTGTCGGGTTCGAGCCAGTTGCCGGGGTCCTTGAAGACGACGACGTCGCCGCGCCGGGGGCGGGAGCCGAACCAGGGGGTGAGCTTGTCGACCAGAACCCGGTCCTGGATGCGGATCGTCTGCTCCATGGAACCGGAGGGGATGACGAAGGCCTGGACGAGGAAGGTCTTGAGGACGAGCGCGATGAGGACGGCGACCGTGAGGAGGATGGGGATCTCACGGATCGCGGAGCGCCGGCGGCGCCGTTTGACCTTGCGGGCCAGCTTGCGCCGCTCGGCCCGCCCGGGCCGGGGGGCGTCCTGGCCGTCACCCGCGCGGTGCCCGTGCGCGGGACCCCCGCCGGGCGGTCTGCGCCGGCTACCCATGGGCTCCCGCTCCGGCCTCCCCGCCGCGTACCGCGCCTTCCGGCGTCCCGGCCGGGTGACGGGCGTCGCGTACGGGGGCGGCGTCCGCCCCACGCACCGGCTCGGCGTACGGTACGGGCTCCGCCGCGGCGTACGGTGCGGGCCGCGGCTCGCCGTACGGGGCGGTCGCACCGCGCCGTACGGGCTCGACGGGCGGGGCGGTGGCAGGGGCGCGCCCGGGGCCCGCCGCGTGGGGCGCGCCGGTGCCGGACGGGGGCGGCGGGACGCCGTCGAAGGCGTCCGTCGCCGGGACGGTGGACCAGCGGCCGACGGGCCAGGCGACCCAGTCGGCGCGGCCGATGACCTTCTCGACCGGCACCATGCCGCCGCCGGGGCTGCCGAGGTGGTCGCGGGAGTCGCTGGACTGGCTGCGGTGGTCGCCCATCACCCAGAGCCGACCGGGCGGGACGACGATGTCGAAGGGCACGGCGGAGGGCTGGTCGCCGAACCTGAGGTACGCGGTCTCCCGGACGGGCACGCCGTTGACGCCGAGCCGGCCGTCCTTGTCGCAGCAGACCACCCGGTCGCCGCCGACGCCGACGACCCGCTTGACGAAGTCGGTCTCGTCGGGTTCGGCGAGGCCGAGCGCGGCCGCCGCGTCGTGCAGCAGGCCGGTGACGGGGGCGCCGCCCGTCTCCTCGCGGACGAAGGAGCCGGTGCCGTCGAAGACGACGACGTCGCCGCGGCGCGGCTCGGCGCCGAAACGGTACGCCAGCTTGTTGACCAGGATCCGGTCACCGACCTGGAGGGTGGGTTCCATGGAGCCGCTGGGGATCAGGAAGGGCTGCGCGACGAAGTGGCTGAGGAGCAGCAGGAAGATCACGCAGGCGGCGCCGACGAGGCCGGTCCTGCGCCACGAGGGCGTCCGTCGGGAGGGCCCGGGAACGCGCGCGGAGCGCGACCCCTCCTCCGGTGCGGAGGAGCGGTCGCGCTCCGTGTGCTGTGCTTCGGTGTCCATCGGTGGCAGAGCCTATCCGGCCCGCCTGTGCGTGGAGTCGGAAGCGTCGCGCGGACGGTGAGCCTGAGCTCAGTTGTCGCGCTTCTCCTTGATCTTGGCAGCCTTGCCGCGCAGCTCACGCAGGTAGTAGAGCTTGGCGCGACGGACGTCACCGCGGGAGACGAGCTCGATCTTCTCGAAGATCGGGCTGTTCACCGGGAAGGTGCGCTCGACGCCGACGGAGAACGAGACCTTGCGGACCGTGAAGGTCTCGCTGACGCCCGAGCCCTGGCGGCGGATGACGACGCCCTTGAACTGCTGGATACGGGAGCGGTTGCCCTCGATGACGCGCACGTGGACGTTCACGGTGTCGCCGGGACGGAAGGCGGGGAGGTCGGAGCGGAGCGAACCCGCGTTGACCTGGTCGAGCAGGGAGGCCATGGAGGTCTCTTTCCTCGCTGATGCCACAGGTCATCAGCGGTACGTTCGTGAGGATGGGATCGTCGTCCGCGAAGGGCGGGCGTCTTCCCCCTGTGGCAGGGGCGCGCGCCGGACGGACGACAGCGGCCTATTCTTCCACGCCCTCGACCCTGCGCCAAAATCGGCCGCCGGGTTCGGGGGCCCAGCCCAGCATCGAGAGGATCTCGCGGTCCTTCTTGTCGAAGGCGGCGGGGTCGCAGCGCTCGATGAGGTCGGGCCGGTTGGCCACGGTACGGCGGAAGGCCTCGTCGCGCCGCCAGCGGGCGATCTTGCCGTGGTGGCCGCTGAGGAGGACCTCGGGGATGCTCCGGCCGCGCCACTCGGGGGGCTTGGTGTAGACGGGGCCTTCGAGGAGGTTGGCCATGGCGCCGGGGGCGAAGGAGTCGTCGCGGTGCGACTCGGCGTTGCCGAGGACACCGGGCAGGAGGCGGGCGACGGCCTCGGTGACGACGAGGACGGCGGCCTCGCCGCCGGCGAGGACGTAGTCGCCGATGGACACCTCGTAGACGGGCACGCGGGTGGCGTACTCGTCCATGACGCGGCGGTCGATGCCCTCGTAGCGGGCCGGGGTGAAGATCAGCCAGGGCCGCTCGGAGAGTTCGACGGCGAGTTCCTGGGTGAAGGGGCGTCCGCTGGGGGTGGGGACGACGAGGACGGGCCCGTGCGCGCCCGCCTCGTACCCGTCGGCGAGGGTCTGGTCGAGGGCGTCGCCCCAGGGCTCGGTCTTCATGACCATGCCGGGGCCGCCGCCGTAGGGGGTGTCGTCGACGGTGTTGTGGCGGTCGTACGTCCAGTCGCGCAGGTCGTGGACGTGGACGTCGAGCTGTCCGCGGGCGCGGGCCTTGCCGACGAGGGAGACGTTCAGGGGTTCGAGGTACTCGGGGAAGATCGTGACGACGTCGAGCCTCATGCGTCCCGCTCCTCCGCGCCCGCGTCCTCCGCGTCCCGCTCCTGGGTCTCCGCGTCGCGCGCGGAGGCGATCACGGCGCGGTCGTCGATGAGGCCGGGGGGCGGGGTGATGACGGCGCGCTGGTTCTCCAGGTCGATCTCGGAGACGATCTCGGAGACGAAGGGGATCATCAGCTCGGTGCCGTCGGGGCGCTCCACGATGAAGAGGTCCTGGGACGGCAGGTGGGAGATCTCGGTGATGACACCGACCTCGGTGCCGTCGGCGAGGACCACGTCCAGGTCGATGAGCTGGTGGTCGTAGTACTCGTCCTCCTCCTCGGGCAGCTCGGTCGGGTCGACCTCGGCGATGAGGAGGGTGTTGCGGAGGGCTTCGGCGGCGGTGCGGTCGTGGACGCCCGCGAAGCGCAGCAGCAGTCGGCCGCTGTGGACGCGGCCGGACTCGATGGTCAGCGGCCCGGTGGAGGCCGGGTCGGTGAGGAGGACGGCCCCGGGGCCGAGCCTCAGCTCGGGCTCGTCGGTACGGACCTCGACGGTGACCTCGCCCTTGATGCCGTGGGCGCGGCCGATTCGCGCGACTACCAGCTGCACGACGTGAACACTCTCCTGTCGGACGACGACGGGCCGGGGCGGGCTCGAAAGCCCTCCCCGGCCCGCGCCGGCGCTTTTTAAGGTATGCGGCCGACCGTGGTCAGCGAACCTGGTCCACGTCGACGAGGTCGACGCGGATGCCGCGGCCGCCGATGGCGCCCACGACGGTGCGCAGCGCACGAGCGGTGCGGCCGTTGCGGCCGATCACTTTACCGAGGTCGTCGGGGTGGACCCGAACCTCGAGCACGCGGCCACGACGCAGGTTGCGCGAGGCGACCTGCACATCGTCGGGATTGTCGACGATGCCCTTCACGAGGTGCTCGAGAGCCTCCTCGAGCATGCTCAGGCCTCGGTCGACTCGGTCGACGCGGCCTCGGCCTCGTCAGCCTTCTTGTCGGCCTTCTTGGCCTTGGGGGTGATGGCCTCACCCTTGTCGTCGCCGCCCTCGAGGGTCTTCGCGAACTCGTCGAACGACGCGCGCTTCGCCTCCTTGGTGGCCGGGGCCAGCAGCGGCTTCTCCGGGGCCGGCAGGCCCTTGTGCTTCTGCCAGTCGCCGGTGAGCTTCAGGATGGCGAGGACGGGCTCGGTCGGCTGGGCGCCGACGGACAGCCAGTACTGCGCACGCTCGGAGTCGACCTCGATACGCGACGGGTTGTACGTCGGGTGGTAGAGGCCGATCTCCTCGATCGCGCGACCGTCCCGGCGGGTGCGGGAGTCGGCGACGACGATGCGGTAGTGCGGCTGGCGAATCTTGCCGAGGCGCTTGAGCTTGATCTTGACTGCCACTGGAGTGGTGTCTCCTGGTCTTGACGTGGTGGGGCACCAACGGGATGCCACGTGGGGTTGCGGTACCCGAGTTGCCCGATGGACGCGTCAGCCGGAGGAGAGAGGGGTCCTGTTCGACTGTCGAGTACAGCTAGCCATTGTGCCACACCCGGCCGGGTCAGTTGGCGGCGCCCACCGTCTCCGGAATGCGGAAGGGCTTGCCGCAGCCGCCGCACACGATCGGGGCCTGGGCCAGCACCGACGGCACCACGCGCACGTTGCGTCCGCAGTCGCAGACGGCCTTGACGCGGACGCCTCCGCCCGAGGAACCGTGCCGGGCGGCCGGTCCGCGGAAGGTGCGCTTGGTGTCGGCGGCCGTGGCCACGGTGTGGGCCTTCAGGGCGCGCTGGAGCCGTTCGATGGTGGGGCGGTAGCGGCGCCTCGCCTCGGCGTTGAGCGTGACCAGGGAGAAGCCGCTGCTGGGATGTGGCTCCTCGGGATGGTCGAGGCCCATCTCCTCGGCGATCGCGAGGAATCTGCGGTTGTGGTAGCGGCCGGCCCGTGAGGTGTCGCGGACTCCTCGGGCGGCGGCGATGCCGTGGACTGCCTCGTGGAGCAGTCGCTCGAAGGAGAGCTCGGCGCCGCAGGCGGACGAGGACTCTCCGATCAGGGACTCGGGCGCGGCGAGGTCCGGCAGCTCGGGGTGGTGCCGTTGAATGTCGGCCCACGCCTGCGCCAGCTCTGCGGCGAGAACAGGTGGTGTCGTGCTCACGTCGGGTACAACGAGCCGGATCCCTTCCGGGTTCCATTACGGGGCATCCCAAATAATTTGCACGTACCAGTCAGTTGGCCCCTGATGCGTCCCGAGGAGGGCCAGTGCGCCGATCTGTGGAGAAGGGGCGCAGGGGGCGTCAAGCCGGTGCGTAGTGGCGCATACGCCCCGGCGCGTGACCGCGGGGTGCGCGCCCCGGGAGGAGCGGCGGCGGGACCGGCCGGGCGAAGTGTTACGGGCACATTACCGGGACCGCCCGCAAGGCGGCGCACCGGGGCTCCCCCGGGCGAATCGGTGCGGTGCCAGGACTGGACGCGGACGGGGAAGCGCAGTTCCCTGGCTACGGGGGGCTGTCGTTCCGTCACGGATTGGGGCGTTCTCCATGACACCTACGCTCGTCCCGCACCACCCCGCCCGCGACTGGGCCGAGATCCAGGAGCGGATGCTCGTCCCGCTGTACGAGGCGGTCTACGACCGTCTCGGCGTGGACGCGCGGTCCCGGGTGCTCGGCCTCGGCTGCGGTTCGGGCCTCGCGCTGCTGATGGCGGCGGCGCGGGGCGCCTCGGTGACCGGCGTCGACCGGGACCACGCGCGCGTGGAGCTGGCCCGGGAGCGGCTGCCGGAGGGGGTGGCGGTCGGGGACCGGGTGCCCGCGGACGCCGGCCCGTACGACGTGGTGACCGCGTTCGACGCGACGGACGCGCTGGGCGCGGAGCTCGCCGCGATCACCCGTTCGGCGCAATCCGGTGCGGCGGTCGTGCTGGCGTCGGCAGGACCGCCGGAGCGGTGTGCGGCGGAGCCGGTGCTGCGGGTCGGGGCGCGCCTCGCGGACCGGTCCCCGGCGGGCCGCCCGGACCTGGACGGCCTGGTGGCCCGGGCGGGGCTGCGTCCCGAGGGCTCGGGCCGGGTGGCGTGCCCGTTCGGCTACGCGGACGGGGGCAGCGCGGTGCGCGGCCTGCTGTCGACGGGGGTCTTCGACGAGGCGGTGCGGGCGACGGACCTGGCGCAGGTGGAGAAGGAGATCGAGGAGGCCCTCGCCCCGTTCGTCCGCGCGGACGGCACGGTGTGGATGCCGAACGTCTTCCGGTACGTGATCGCCCGGGTGCCGTGACGGGGGGCCGGCGGGGGCGTGGTGCCCGTACGGCTCCGGGCCCCGGGCTCACCGTCCACCCCGGGGCCCTTCGCCCGCTCGCCCGCGCCGTCCGCCCACGGGCGGCTCAGTCCCCCGCGCCCAGGGCCCGCTCCGGGGCCGGCCGGGGAAGGCCCGCGGCGCGGTAGGCGTCGGCCTCCTCCAGGGTTTCGCGGGTGAGGAGGGCCTCGGCCAGGGCGTCGAGGCGGTCGCGGTGTTCGCGGAGTTGGCGGACCGCGCTCTCGTAGCACTCGTCGACGATGCGGCGCATCTCCTCGTCGACGGTGTCGAGGGTGGTGGGGGCCGCGGAGAGGCCGTACGCCTGCTGGGCGTCGCCGGGGATGGCGGAGAGGCGGCCGACGCGGGCGCTCATGCCCCAGCGGCCGGCCATGCCGCGGGCGATGCGGGTGACCTGTTCGAGGTCGCTCTCGGCTCCGGTGGTGACGACGCCGAAGACGACCTGTTCGGCGGCCATGCCGCCGAGGGCACCGATGATCCGGCCGCGCAGGTACTCCTCGGTGTAGGCGTACTTGTCGGCGTCGGGGGTGGAGAGCGTGACGCCGAGGGCGCGGCCGCGCGGCACGATGGTGATCTTGCGGACGGGGTCGGCGCCGGGCTGGAGCATGCCGAGGAGGGCGTGGCCGCTCTCGTGGTAGGCGGTGCGGCGCCGTTCCTCCAGGGGCATGACGAGAGGGCGTTCGGCTCCGAGCTGGACCTTCTCCAGGGCGTCGGAGAGGTCGGTCCGGGTGACCGTCTTCCGTTGGCGTTTGACGGCGAGGAGCGCGGCCTCGTTGGCGAGGTTGGCGAGTTCGGCGCCGGTCATGCCGGGGGTGGTGCGGGCGACCTGGGCGAGGTCGACGTCCTGGGCGAGGGGGATCTCGCGGGTGTGGATGCGGAGGATGGCCTCGCGGCCGCCGCGGTCGGGCGGGTTGACGTGGACGACGCGGTCGAAGCGGCCGGGGCGGGTGAGGGCGGGGTCGAGGACGTCGGCGCGGTTGGTGGCGGCGAGGACGATGACGCCTTCGGAGCCGGTGAACCCGTCCATCTCGGTGAGGATCTGGTTGAGGGTCTGTTCGCGTTCGTCGTGGCCGCCCATGCCGGCGCCGCCGCCGCGGGCGCGGCCGATGGTGTCGATCTCGTCGATGAAGATGATGGCGGGGGCGACCTTGCGGGCCTCGGCGAAGAGTTCGCGGACGCGGGAGGCGCCGACGCCGACGATCATCTCGATGAACTCGGAGGCGGAGGCGGAGAAGAAGGGCACCTGGGCCTCTCCGGCGACGGCCCGGGCGAGGAGGGTCTTGCCGGTTCCGGGCGCTCCGGCGAGGAGGACGCCGCGGGGCATCTTGGCGCCCATGGCGCGGTAGGCGTCGGGGTGTTTGAGGAAGTCGACGACGTCGTTGAGTTCGCCCTCCACCTCGTCGATGCCGGCGACGTCGGCGAAGGTGGTGCGCCGGGCGCCCTCCAGCTCGACGGGTTTCGGCGGCTGCTTGCGGCCGAGCATGCCGCCCGCGCCGCCCATGCCGGCGCTCATCCGGCGGGCGATGAGGACCCACAGGAGGACGAGGAGCAGCATCGGTGCCAGGGAGATGAGGAGGTTGGCGAGGAAGGAGCGTTCCTGGACGACCGGCCGGGCGGTGACGGTGACCTTCTGCTTCGTGAGCTGGGCCCACAGGTCGTCGTCGGCGAAGGCCGGGCGCTGGGTGCGGAACGTGGTGTAGTCGCCCTCGCCGTCGGGGACGGGCCGCTTGTTCTTGAGGGTGCCCTGGATGGCGTCGCCCTTGGAGTAGAGGGTGGTGACGTTGCCGGCGGCGACCTGTCTGCTGAACTCGGTGTACGAGATGGTGGGGCCGTCGCCCTCGTTGAAGAACGAGAGCACCAGGTTGGTGACGAGGTAGACGGCGAGGGCGGTGAGGACGAGGCTGCCCCAGCCGCCGGGCATCTTCCGCTTGGGGGGCGGGGGCGGCGGTGCCCCTTCCGAGCGCCAGGGCTGGTCGGTCCGGTCGCGCGGGGGTACGGGGTTGGCCACGTGGCTCTCCTCGGGGCGGCGGTCGCCCCCAGTATCGGCAGATCGGGGCGGAAGCGGCATCACGGGCGATCCGGAGGGACGACAAGGGGCCCGGGCGGTCGTCTCCGTACCGCTCCGGGCCCCTTGTCCTCTTCCGGCGTCCGGGTGAGGGGTTCGTGGCCCCTGCCGGGTCAGCCCATGAACTTCTTGAACTCCTCCGGGAGCTCGAAGTCCTGCGGGGCCTGGCCGGCGGCCGGGAGGCCGAACGCGCCGCCCTGCTGGGCGGCCTGCTCGCGGCGCTCGGCGGCGGCCTGCTCCTCGGCCTTCCGCTTCATCGGGTTGCCGCTCTTGCGCTTGCCCTTGGCCTGCTTCTGCTGCTTCTTCTGGCGGCCGGGGCCGCCGCCCATGCCCGGGATGCCGGGCATGCCGGGCAGGCCGCCGCCCTGGGCCATGCGGGACATCATCTTGCGGGCCTCGAAGAACCGCTCGACCAGGCCCTTCACGGCGCTGACCTCGACACCGGAGCCCTTGGCGATACGGGCCCGGCGGGAGCCGTTGATGATGGTCGGGTCCTGGCGCTCGGCCGGGGTCATCGACTTGATGATGGCGGCGGTGCGGTCGACGTCCCGCTCGTCGATGTTGTTGATCTGCTCCTTCATCTGGGCCATGCCGGGCAGCATGCCGAGGAGCTTGGAGATGGAGCCCATCCGGCGGACCTGCTCCATCTGGGCGAGGAAGTCGTCGAGGGTGAACTCCTGGCCCTTCTTCGACGCGAGCTTGGAGGCCATCTTGGCGGCCTCTTCCTCGTCGAAGGTCTGCTGGGCCTTCTCGATGAGCGAGAGCATGTCGCCCATGCCGAGGATGCGGGACGCCATGCGGTCCGGGTGGAACGCGTCGAAGTCGTCCAGCTTCTCGCCGTTGGAGGCGAACATGATCTGCTTGCCGGTGACGTGCGCGATGGAGAGCGCGGCACCACCGCGGGCGTCGCCGTCGAGCTTGGAGAGCACGACGCCGTCGAAGCCGACGCCGTCGCGGAAGGCCTCGGCGGTGTTGACCGCGTCCTGGCCGATCATGGCGTCGACGACGAAGAGGATCTCGTCGGGGCTGACGGCGTCGCGGATGTCCGCGGCCTGCCGCATCAGCTCCTGGTCGATGCCGAGGCGGCCGGCGGTGTCGACGATGACGACGTCGTAGAGCTTGGTCCGCGCGTACTCGACGGAGTCCTTCGCGACCTGGACCGGGTCGCCGACACCGTTGCCGGGCTGCGGGCCGTAGAAGGCGACGCCGGCGCGGTCGGCGACGACCGAGAGCTGGTTGACGGCGTTGGGGCGCTGGAGGTCGCAGGCGACGAGCAGCGGCGAGTGGCCCTGGCCCTTGAGCCAGAGGCCGAGCTTTCCGGCGAGCGTGGTCTTACCGGCGCCCTGGAGACCGGCGAGCATGATCACGGTGGGGCCGGACTTGGCGAAGCGCAGGCGGCGGGTCTCGCCGCCGAGGATCCCGACCAGCTCGTCGTTGACGATCTTGATGACCTGCTGCGACGGGTTCAGGGCCTTGGAGACCTCTGCGCCGAGGGCCCGCTCCTTGACGTTCTTGATGAACGCGCGGACGACCGGGAGGGCGACGTCCGCCTCGAGGAGTGCGATACGGATTTCCCGGGCCGCGCTGTCGATGTCCTGCTCGGAAAGGCGACCCTTGCCCCGGAGGCTCTTGAAAGTCGCGCTCAGGCGGTCGGAGAGAGTATCGAACACGGCGCTCGTCGGTCCTTGAGGTCGGGGGCAGAGAATCGCCCTCCAGGGTATCCGGCCCGCCGCGTGAATCGTCCCTGCCCACCGGATCCGCCGCCCGGGGGTGCGTCCCGTCCGGTCACCGCAGGGCCTTCTCCAGCGCCCGGGCGAGGTCGGCCGCCTCCCCGTCCGTGAGGAGGGTGCCGTCCGGGCGGGTCACGTAGAGGGTGTCGACGGCGTTGGCGCCGAGCGTGGAGACATGGGCGCTGCGGACCCGTACCGCCGCTCCTTCCAGGGCGCGGCCGATGCGGTGGAGGAGGCCGGGGGCGTCCTGGGCGCGGACCTCCAGGACGGTGGCGAGGCGGGATCCGGCGGCGGCGACGGTGACGCGGGGCGGCGGCGCCTGGACGCCGCGGCGCCGGGGGTAGGCGGCCTCGCGTTCGGCGAGCCGGGCGGCGATGTCGAGGGTGCCGTCGAGGGCGCGGACGAGGTCGGCGCGCAGGCGGTGGGCCTGGGGCAGGGAGCCGTACTCGGCGGCGACGCGCCAGTCGAGCACCAGGACGGAGTTCTCGCCCGCCCCGCCGCCGGGCCCGGTGGCGAGCCCGTCCGGGAGGCGTACGGCCCGTAGGTCGGCGGCGCGCACGGTGAGGCGGTGCAGGGCGAGGACGCCCGCGACGGCGGGGAGCACGCCGGGCCGGTCGGGCAGGGCGATGACCAGTTCGACGCCGACGGGCTCGGGCTCGTCCGGGTCGAGGGGCTCGTCCTCGCGGGTGTGCAGGGCGAGGACGGGTTCGCCGGTGCGCAGGGCCTCGACGGCGAGGCGTTCCTGTGCGGCGCTGGGGGCGGCGGCCTCGGGGTCGGGCAGGGGTTCGCCCGCGAGGACGCCCGCGACGCGTTTGACGAGGTCGTCGACGAGGAGGGCGCGCCAGGCGGACCAGGCGGCGGGTCCGGTGGCGAGGGCGTCGGCCTCGGTGAGGGCGTGCAGGAGTTCCAGCGTCCCGTAGGTGCCGACGGCGGTGGCGACGGACCGGACGGTGGCGGGGTCGTCCAGGTCGCGGCGGGTGGCGGTGTCGATGAGGAGGAGGTGGTGGCGGACGAGGGTGGCGAGGGTGGCGGTGTCGGTGCGGTCGAAGCCGATGCGGGCGGCGAGGTCGCGGGCGATGGTCTCCCCGGCGACGGAGTGGTCGCCGGGCCAGCCCTTGCCGATGTCGTGGAGGAGGGCGGCGACGAGGAGGAGGTCGGGCCGGCCGACGCGGCGGGTGAGGGAGGCGGCGCGGACCGCGGTCTCCACGAGGTGCCGGTCGACGGTCCAGGTGTGGACGGGGTTGCGCTGGGGCCGGTGGCGGACACGGTCCCAGTCCGGCAGGAGGCGGGTGACGAGTCCCTCGGCCTCCAGCGCCTCCCAGACGGGCACGGCGGGCGGCCCGGCGCCGAGGAGGGTGACGAGTTCCTCGCGGGCCTCGGCGGGCCACGGCACGGGGAGCGGGCCGGCAGTGGCGGCGAGGTGGCG